>JASLMQ010000685.1 GCA_030746455.1 Candidatus Latescibacterota bacterium | reverse complement strand
CGGGTTACGCTGTCGAAGCGGCTTACCGACCTGCTGCCGGAGAATGTCGATCAGACCTTCCTGCTGACGACCGGCGCGGAGGCCACCGAGGCGGCGTTGAGAATCGCCAAGCGGCACACGGGCAAGCACGAGATCTTGTCCTTCTACGGCGGCTTCCATGGTCGCACCTACGGGCCCATGAGTGTAGCCGGCAGCTTCAAGACGAAGCGCCAATTCGGTCCACAGCTCCCGGGGGGCATCCTGGCTCCCTTCCCTTACTTCTATCGCGACTTCTACAAGAGCGAGACCGAGGAGGAGTGCGGAGACCGGTGCCTCGAGGCACTTGACCGGATCATCGACGCCACCTCCAGCGGCGATCTGGGCGCGGTGATCACCGAGCCGTATCAGGGCGGCGCCGGCTTCATCTTCCCGCCCGACGGCTGGCTGAAGAAGCTGGAGAAATGGGCGTACGATAGAGGCCTGCTCTTCATTCTGGATGAGGTGCAGTCGTCGTTCGGACGGACGGGCAAGCTGTTCGCCCTGGAGTGGGACGATCTGAAGCCCAGCATGGTTTGCCTGGGCAAGGGGATCGGAAGCGGCATGCCCGCGTCGGCGTTGGCAGGCGAGAGCACCGTCTTCGCGTCGATGGGCGTGGGAGAGATGTCGAGCACGTGCGGGGGGAATCCGCTGGCAAGCGCCGCATCGCACGCCGTGCTGGACGTGATGGAGCATGACAAGCTCCCGGAGAACGCACTGAAGGTGGGTGAATACATGATGGACAGATTCGGGGAGCTGCAGAAGAAGTATCCCTGCCTCGGAGACGTGAGGGGAAAGGGGCTCGTGATCGGACTGGAGTTCGTCAAGGACCCGGAGACAAGGGAGCCGGATCCCGATCTCACCTCCCAGGTCCTGCTCAGGGGCGGTGGCAACGGCCTGCTTCTGGGCAAGGTGGGTCTGCACGGGAACGTCGTTCGGATCGCTCCCCCGCTCGTGGTCACGGAGGCCGAAGCTGGACTGGGTATCGACATCATTGACCGCGTGCTGGGCGAGCTGTAGCCTCGACCGGCCAACGGAGGAAACCCCTGTGGAACTTGACGGTCAGAAACTCGAGGCCTCTCTGGAGGCGCACAAGGACGAAGCCGTGTCGCTGCTTTCCGACCTGGTGGCCTTTCCCTCTACCCGGGGGAATGCCGGGCCCGCCATGCGGCATCTGCAGAAGCAGATGGCGCCGGTTGCCGATACGAGCGAGCTCGTCCCCGTCTCCGACGGCATCCAGGACGACCCCGACTATTCCTTCCCCCTGGAGGATTTCACCTACAAGGACCAGCCCAATGTTCGGATCTTAAAGCGGGGGTCTGGGGGCGGGAGGTCGCTGATCGTCAACACCCATATGGATGTGGTACCGCCCTCCCCGGGGCAGGAGGACCCCTTCGAGGCCCACATCAAGGATGGTGTACTCTACGGCCGGGGTGCGTGCGACTGCAAGGGTCAGGTGGCCATGCTCTACCTCTGCCTGGCCGCGCTCGACGAGATGGGTGTCCAGTTGAAGGGAGATCTGATTGGACATCTGGTGATGGAGGAGGAGTGCGGCGGGAACGGCACACTGGACTTCGTGCGCGGCGAAGACCGCGCAGACGCCGCCATCGTGCTGGAACCGACGGATCTGAAGATCCTGCCCTCTATACGCGGAGCGGTATGGTTCGTGACCACGTGCTACGGCCGTGCGGGCCACAGCGGTCAGGCCGGCAGGACCGTGAGCGCGCTGAAGGAGGGCATCCGGGCCATTGAGATCCTCGAGGGCTACCACGAACGGCTTCTGGCTGCGTCGAAGGGGCATCCCCTGTACGATCGGTACGAGAACCCGATGCCGATCACGTTCGGTCAGATGGAGGCGGGTGACTGGCCGGCGATGGCCCCCAGCTGGGCCACCTTCAAGGGCGTTCTGGGGCTCCTTCCGAACAAGACCAAGGAAGAGGTGATGCAGGAGATGCAGGACGCCCTGCGGAACGAGGGGGGAGACTGGCTTCCCGCCAATTTCGACATGGAATTCATCTACCGGCACGACTGCAACGAAGTGCCTGTGGACCACCCCCTGGTGCAGACCCTCGAGGCCGCGTGTCGGGGCAGCGGGCGGACTCCGGAGGTGGCGGCGATGCCCGCGTCTTGCGACGCCTGGTTCTACACGAACCTGATCGATGTCCCCTGTGTCGTGTTCGGATCGGGGACCCTCGGCGTGGCTCACTCGAGTCAGGAGCAGATCCCTATCAAGGAGATCGTCGAGGGGGCCGGAATCCTGACGCGTACGATCGCGGCGTGGTGCGGATAGGCGAATTGGGAGAAACAGAGGCTATGCAAACGATCGGAGTCGGAATCATCGGCCTGCACCACCTCCACCCGGTGGACTACCTGCCCCACTTCGACGCCCTGCCCGAGACCGAGGTCCGGGCCATCGCCGAGGCCGATGCCGCGTACCTGAGCCGGGTCTGCGAGGATGCCGGCATCCACGGTGAGGCAGACTACGGCAACCTGCTCGCCCGCGACGACATCGACCTGGTGGCGCTGTTTCTGCCCCACGCCGAGTGTCCTGAGGCTGTGGAGCGCGCGGCGGAGGCGGGCAAGCACGTCGTCGTCGAGAAGCCGATGGCAGATACGGCCAACGGGATACGGCGGATGGTCTCTGCCACACGCGAGGCGGGCGTGACGCTGTCTTCGGCCTACTGCTGGCGGTATCATCCCGCGTCGCGAGAGATCAAGCGCCTTGTGGACGAGGGGCTTCTAGGGGATATCGTCGCGCTGGAGGGACGGTGCGCGGCGGGTTCGCCGCTCCGGTACTTCAACGAGAACATCTCGCCGTGGTTGGTCGAGAAGGCCGCGGCCGGGGGCGGCCCGATGCACAACCTCGGCGTGCACTGGATCGACCTGTTTCGGTGGCTTCTGGGCGATGAGGTGGAATCGGCGACGGGGATGGTGAGCCACGTCCAGCACAATCTGGAGGTCGAGGACAACAGCTTCGGCACGATCCGGTTTCACGGTGGGGCGACGGCCACACTGGACATCAGCTACTCGGTCCCCGGATCCTATCCGGCAGGCAGGGACCTTTTCATCTCCGTTCGCGGATCGAAGGGGGCGCTGTCGTGGAGCCCCGCCTGGGGAGGAACCGCCGACGAGGTGTTCGTGGTCAGCGATGATGCGTCCTGGGCCGACGGGCCGGTGCGGACCCTCCAGATCGGGTCTCGCGACGTTCAGGGATACGGCGGCGTCTCAGGCTTGGCCTACTTGAGAGATGTGGCGAAGGCGATCGCGACGGGGCACGAACCGGAGGTGACGGGGATAGACGGGCTTCGGGCGATGGAGGTCGTCGAGGCGATCTACCGGTCCGCGGAAACCGGAGAGGCGACCCAGGTCCAGCAGGTGGACTGACCCCGGTCCCGAGGTAGCGCGGAAAGAAGGAGAGGCCGTGTCCGAAGGTGCGGACACGGCCTCTCCGCGTGCGATTGGCTCGTGGTCTGGCCTACAGGTCGTCGAGCGTGACCTCCTCACCCCGTCTCGCCGATTCGTAGATGGCCAGGATGAGGTCCACGGCCTTGCGCGCGCTCTCACCTGTGACGAAGGGATCGCGGCCCTCCCTGACGGCCCTGACCATGTCGTCGACGAGCCAGATGTGGCCCGTGGTGGTGATGGCCTTGGCATCTGCCACGGCACTGCCGTCCTCCGCGTCTTCCGACTCCGTGTCGACCTCTTCAGCTCGGCCGTCCTCCTCGGTTGTCACCGCCCAGCGGGCGATCGAGGTGTTGTGGACGCAGATGGTCCCGTACTTGCCGTGCAGCTCGGTGCGCCGTACCTCGCCCGGGTTGCAGGACGTGGTGCCGATGAGGGTGCCGAAGGCGCCGCTTTTGTACTTGAGGCATGCGACAGCGGTGTCCTCCACCTCGATGTCCCGTACCATATGCTCGTACCGGGCGAACAGCGACTCGACGTCATCGTTCATCAGCCAGAGCAGGAGGTCGACGCCGTGCACGCCCTGGTTCATCAGGGCGCCACCGCCGTCGAGGGCCCAGGTCCCCCGCCACCCTGCGCTCTGGTAGTAGGCCTGGGACCGATAGTACTTCATGAACCCGTCGCCAAGAGTCATCTTGCCCAGCTGCTTGTCCACGATGGCCTGGCGAACCTTCATCATCTCCGGGTTGGCGCGGCTCTGGAACACGCATCCGAGCCTGACGTCGGCGTCCCGGCATGCCCTGACCATCTCGGTCATCCGCGCGCGATCGATGTCCAGGGGTTTCTCGCAGAACGCGTGCCTCCCAGCCTGCGCCGCGGCGATTACGCCCTCGCCATGGAGACCCGATGGCGTGCAGACCGAGACGATGTCGACCTCGGGATCCTCCACGAGCTTCTCGTGGTCCTTGTAGAGCCGAGCCCCGCCCGCCCCCTCTGCAAAGGCCCTGCCAGCCTCTTCGTCCACGTCGCAAACGGCCACCAACTCCGCGTCGTCGCAGGCGTTGATGGCCTTCTGGTGCGTGGGGGCGATCACGCCACAACCGATGATGCCGAATCCCAGCTTGCCGTCCTTCATCGTCGTCCTCCAGGAGGGTCTCTTCTCGTTGTCTGTGATAGGGGTCAGCAATGTAGCGGGTGGGCTCCGACAAGTCAACGGGAAATGCCGGATGGTGCAGGGAGGGGGCAAGGTCCAGAATCGTCGGACGGCTTCGGTAGCCCCTCGTTCTTCGTGTTGACACTCGAAACGGGGGGTATTAGCTTGCCAGCGGTCGATACCTGCCTACCTCGATAGCGGAGCATTGCCATGGTCCGATTCTTGGCCTTTCTGCTGGTGATCGCGCTCGCCCCCCCACTTCAGCCCAAGGTCGCCGCGGAGCAGATCCTGATCACCTGCAGCTCAGATCGTACTACGGTCTGGGCGGGTCTCTCAGAATCGTCTTCGTGTCCGACCGCCTCGGCCAGCGGGAGATCTTCCTTCACGGTGCCAGAACAACCAACCTGTCCAACAACCGTGCCATGTGGGACGGCTACCCGGCCTGGTCGCCGGACGGGCAGCGGATCGCCTTCTTCTCCGACCGC
>JASLMQ010000684.1 GCA_030746455.1 Candidatus Latescibacterota bacterium | reverse complement strand
TAGGTGGCCACCTCCTGCTCCAGCTGCACCACGTAGGGGTCGACCACCGGCTCCCTGGGCATCAGCGCCACCAGGAGGATGATGGCCACAACCACGGCCACCGCGCCGACGATCAGGATGATCTTCCTGCTGTCTTCAGGTTTCGCGGTCTCGTTGTCCACAGGGACCTCCAGGTCTCAGTCTGGGTCGTGTTCCGGCGATCGGTCGTTCCGCGTATCGAAAGATAGACGGGATGGCTGCGCTGGGCAAGGCAATTCTGGGCAGGGGCATGCCGCGATCCCATCAGCGGGCCCTGAAGGAGCGATAGGCCGGAGGGCAGCCTTCAGCACTCAGCCATCAGCTTAACAGAGCCAATGGATGCGCCGGAATGTGACTTCTGTACGGGCGCACGATTGTGCGCCGTGCGCCGGTTCTGCTGAACGCTGATAGCTGACCGCTGATTGCGATCTCACCTATCTGCCCAATAGGCTCTATGCTCAGACCTGGACCTCAACGTGCTACCGTGCCCCCACCTACTGCGGCGCCACCGGAAGTCTCGGTCGCTTGAGCACCTTGCCGTAGATGGAGTCGATCGCTGCCTGGAGCACGTCGAGCGAGGACTGCTGGTTGATAGCCCTCTGCAGCAGCTGGACCTGGGCCTCCCTGGCATTCTCGAGGGCCTGCCGGGTGCGCGTCTCCGCTTGCTTGAGATCCTTCTTGTAGCTGGAGATCTGGCCCTTCTGAACGGTGAGCCGCTCCTCGGCCTTGCTCAGCGACTCCCGGATCGCCCGCAGGGCCTGCTGCGTATCCTCGTGCTTCTGGACCTCTCGCTCGAGTTGCCGGCGGGTCCCCCGATGCACTGAGCGTTCCGTGTTGAGGCTGTCGAGGTAGGCCCTGTGCGCTTCGGTCTCTTTTAGGAGCTCCGCGGCCGTCTCGGCAAGTTCCTTTCGTCTGAGCGTGTGCTCGGCCCGCTCGGTCTGTAGCTCTCCGCGGATCTGCCACTCGGACTGGGTCAACTCGGCCTTCTCTTCGAGCTGAGACATCACGCGGACCTGAACCTCCCCGAGCTTCTCGCGGAAATTCTCCAGCTCCTGGTTCAGCCGAGCCCGTGTCTTCTCCAGCGCGGCCTCCTGCTGCACCATCGAGGTGTGGACCACCAGGTAGATGAGCATCCCGGAAACAACGCTCACATATCCGGCGTAGCCGAGGAGGTGTTTCTGCTCGATAGGGTGCACCCATTTCATGATGGCTGCAATGGCGCCCCAGATCAGGATCAACGCACCGGCGATGGTCAGCAGGACAACGGTCATAGGAAGGCCTCTTGGACAGGGGTCTGCGGTGCACATGAACGTCGCGTTAAATTGAGGAATTTACTGCGGATATGTCAAGGGGAATATCGAACCGGAGGGCACCACGAAGCGTGCCTGGATCGAGCGTGACTCCGGCGCGAGCATCCGTCCATCGCCTCCTGTCGCTGGTGGCGGTTGCGACCCTGGCATGGGGCGGCTGCTCCGGGACCGGCAAGAACGCGGGGTCCGAGCATCCGAGCCCTGGCATCCTCTACCAGAACGATTTCGACGACGACACCACCGGCATCTACTCACTCGAGAACCTGAGGGCCGACTGGCGGAATCCTCGCTCTGAGGACGGGGTGTCCGAGGGCCGGGTCAGCCTGGTCGAGGGGGAGGGTGCCTTCAGCGGGAAGTCGCTGCGCGTCACCTATCCTGCGGGCGTCGTTGGCACCCGGGGGGGTGCGCGATGGCACCTGACGCTCGAGCCGGGACACAGAGAACTCTACTGCGCCTATCGGGTGAGATTCGGTGAGGGTTTCGGATTCGTGCGGGGGGGCAAGCTGCCCGGCCTGGCAGGGGGCGAGGCCAACACGGGCGGAAGGAAGCCGGACGGATCGGATGGCTGGAGCTCCCGGATGATGTGGAGACGGGAGGGGCGCGCGGTCCAGTACGTCTACCACCCCGATCAGCCCGGTATCTACGGCCAGGACTTCCCGTACGACCTGGGCGGAAGCCGGGCCTTCGAACCCGGTAGATGGCACCAGGTGGAGCATCGCGTCGTCGTGAACACGCCCGGAAGGACGGACGGCATCATCCAGGCGTGGTTCGACGGGGAACTCGCCCTTTCCGTGAATGGACTCCGATTCCGGGATACGAGCGACTTCGCCATCGACAGCTTCCTGTTCAGTACCTTCTTCGGCGGAAGTGGGCCCGAATGGGCGCCAGCGCGCGATGAAACCATCACCTTCGACGAGTTTGTCATCTCGACCGATCCCTTATCCCATTGACATGAGGACTCGTCAGTCCCCACCAACGTCAACGGGCCCAGAGATTCGTCCTCTGGACCCGTTTCTCAATCCGCCCAGCTCGGCCCCAACATTCGATCCGAGCGCCGCTCGAGGCCGGCTCCGCCAGGTTCACCTCACAGACTCGGACTATCCTCTCTCCCCTCTCTCTCGAGGCCGGCCCTCAGCGGCCAAAACCCAGAATCCGCGCCATCCCTCGTCCCATCCCCAGGAGCACGCCTCTCGCGAGGCCCCCCAGGACTCCCCTGAGCATCCCCCAAGAGAACCCCATGGCGAATCTTCCGGCGAGCCTGAGCAGGTAGCCGAATAGATAGCCCGCCAGGATCGACACGGCCCACCACTTGTTCGCCCAACGACCCAGCCCCATGGCCTCCCTCCGATTCCCGGTTCCACCCAACGCTCAGGCCCTGATCCACCACCAGCCTCTCCTGTTTCGGCTTCCCTACTCCGCCCACGGGCCGGGCCTCCGTGCCCTCTCCATCCGTGTCTATCGGTGTTTATCTGTGGTAAGATTCTGATGTTCTGAGGCTAATCGCAATAGGCCGCAAGCCGCTTCCGGGCACCCGACTGCCTCAGCTTGCGGAGCGCATCCTCCTTCAGCTGCCGCACCCGCTCCCGGCTGATGCCCAGGCGGCCGCCGATGTCCTGGTAGGTGGCAGGCTCAACTCCGTTCATTCCGAAGATGAGGGTCAGGATCTCCTGATGCCGCTGCGGAAGCGTGTCCAGGGCCTGCCCCACCTCCTCGCGCCTCAGCTTCTCGAAAAGCGCCTCGTCGGGCGGCGCCGCGTCGAGGTCCGGAATGGTCTCGCATAGGGGGCCGCTTTCATCTTCGTATAGAGTCGAGTCTAGAGATATCGTGTTGGGCGCCGACCGGAAGGCCACGGCCGCCTTCTCTGCCTCCAGCTCCGCCTCGGTGGACACCTCCTCCAGCGTGGGCTCCCGCTGCAGCGATTGCGCCAGTCCGGCCTCGAGCTTGCGCAACCGGCTGAGGTCGTTGACCACGTTGGCGGGAATGCGTATGTCCCGAGTTTGTACCTCCAGGGCCTTCAGGATATTCTGCCGGATCCACCAGACCGCGTAGGTGATGAACTTGCAGCCCTTGTTGAGCCGGTACTTCCGGGCCGCCGTGAGGAGCCCCAGATTGCCCTCGTTGATCAGGTCGGCCATAGACAGGCCCTGATTCCGGAACCCCTTCGCCACGTGGATCACGAACCGGAGGTTCGCGTTGACCAGGCCTTCCAGGGCTCGACGGTCTCCGAGCTCGGCCCGGGCAGCCAGGGCCCGCTCCTCCTGGAGCGTGATGCGGGGGTAGCGCTCCACCTCGCGGTAGTAGCACGCGAGCGATCTCTCGCCGGCAGGCGCACGCCGTTCGGCCGATACCGATGTCATTTCAGATCTCCTCCGTAGCTGAAGCCCCATTTCTGAGCGCGAATATCCCTTGCCATCCCTAGTGTCTCACTCCAGCATCGCATGACAATATACTGAACATATGTGCATTAGTCAAGCAGAAAACGAAGACGGCCTAAAATCCGCCTCAAACAAGGAAAAATCGGGCTAACGACCGTCCAAGCGTCTTGACAACCCTCCCTGGGTCGCTTAGATTGCGGCCCGACCAACGTGCCCACGATAAGGAGCCACCTATGCCCGATCCCTCGCTGCGCGACATCCTGGACTTCGCCATCGACGCCGCCTGGCAGGCAGGCCGCATCACCCTCAGGCACTTCCAGACCGGGGTCGCCGTGGAGCGCAAGGCCGATGAATCCCCCGTGACCGTCGCCGACCGAGGCACGGAACAGGCGCTGAGGGAGATGATCCAGGAGCGCTTTCCCGGCGACGCCATCCTCGGCGAGGAGCACGGGGAGGAGGCCGGGACCACCTCACGACGCTGGATTATCGACCCCATCGACGGCACCAAGTCCTTCGTGCACGGCGTCCCGCTCTACGGCGTGATGATCGGCGTGGAGGTCGACGGCGTCCCCTCCGTCGGCGTGGTCAAC
>JASLMQ010000683.1 GCA_030746455.1 Candidatus Latescibacterota bacterium | reverse complement strand
CGGTGGCCTGGAAGCCCCTGCTCAAAATGCTGAACGAGCGCGAGGGGCGCATCCAGGATGCCCTGGAGCAGGCGGACAGGGCGCGGGAAGAGGCCCAGAAGGCCCTTGAGGAGAACCGCAACGCGATGGCGAGGGCCCAGGCAGAAGTACAGCAGTCCATCGCGGAGGGCCGGGAGGCCGCCCAGCGGGTGGCGGACGAGGTCCGTCAACGCGCGGAGGCCGAAGCGAGCCAGCTTCTGGAACAGGCCCAAAGGACGATCCGGCAGGAGAAGGAACAGGCGATCCAGGAGCTGCGCAACCGCGTGGCCGATCTGGCCATCCTGGCGGCCGGCAAGGTCCTGGACGAGAGTGTGGACGATGCCCGTAGCCGGAAGATTGTGGACGACTTTATCGACCAAATCCCGGAGTCGGGCGCAAACTGACAGCTGGAGAGAGCCTTGAGTCGGATAGGGGTATCCACGCGCTATACGCAGGCGCTGGTGAGTGCGGCGGAAGAGCGGGGCGAGCTGGATCCGGTGCGGCAGGATGTGCAGGGCCTCCTGGAACTGGTCCGTGCATCGGAGGAGCTTCGCGCCTTTGTGGCAGATCCGTTGATTCACGCGGAACAGAAGGTGAGATTCTTCCGCTCCCTGCTCTCGGGGAAGGTGCACGAGCTGACGTTTGACTTCCTGCTGCTTTTGTGTGAGAAGCGTCGGGAGCGCATCCTGGAGGGCATCCTCGAGGATTTCGTTGAGTTCATGGACGAGCGCCAGGGGGTCGCCACAGCGCGCGTTCGATCGGCGTGCGCCCTGACGGACGAGCAGCAGGACCGACTGGCGAAGCGGCTGTCCGAGCACTCCGGGAAGCAGGTGCGGCTCGAGGTGGAGGTGGACGAGGGATTGAGGGCCGGCGTTGTGGCCCGACTGGGGGACACGGTATACGACGGGACCCTGGATGCGCAGTTGAACCGGCTGCGCCATCGATTGGTCGCCGGATCGTAGAGAAAAGCGAGGTGTGGACACGCTATGGCAATGAACTTGCAGATCCGACCCGATGAGATTTCCGACATCCTGAAGGACCAAATTCTCGATTCGAAGCGGGAAATCGATGTCTACGAGACGGGGACGGTGCTTCAGGTGGGAGACGGGGTCGCACGCGTGCACGGCCTGGCCAACGTGATGGCCAGCGAGCTGGTGGCTTTCCCCCACGACATCATGGGTATGGCGCTCAACCTCGAAGAGGACAATGTGGGGTGCGTGCTCTTCGGTGAGGACACGCACATCAACGAAGGCGACCCGGTCCGGCGGACGGGGGCCGTGGTGGACGTGCCCGTGGGCGAGGGATTGCTGGGTCGCGTCGTCGATCCTCTGGGGCGGCCGCTGGACGGCAAGGGCGAGATCGTGTCGGAGGCCCGTATGCCGGTGGAGCGGAAGGCCCTGGGTGTGGTCGAGCGAGCGCCGGTTCGGCAGCCGCTGATGACCGGCCTGAAGATCGTGGACAGCATCACGCCGATCGGGCGAGGGCAGCGTGAGCTGATTATCGGGGACCGCCAGACGGGCAAGACGGCCATCGGGGTGGACGCGATCATCAACCAGAAGCAGACCCACCAGACCGACAGACCGGTGTTCTGCATCTATGTCGCCATCGGGCAGAAGGCCTCCACGGTTGCCAAGGTGGCCGCTACGCTGGAGGCGCACGGGGCGATGGACTATACGGTGATCGTCTCGGCACCGGCGAGCGAACCGGCTCCCTTGCAGTACCTGGCTCCCTACTCCGGATGCACGATCGGTGAGTACTTCCGGGACAAGGGTCAGGATGCCCTGGCCGTGTACGATGACCTCTCCAAGCACTCCTGGGTCTACAGGCAGATGTCGCTGGTATTGCGGCGCCCGCCGGGACGCGAGGCCTATCCGGGCGACGTGTTCTACCTCCATTCGCGTTTGCTGGAACGTTCGTCGATGCTGTCGGAGGATCTCGGCGGCGGGTCACTCACGGCGCTGCCGATCATCGAGACCCTGGAGGGCGACCTGTCCACGTACATTCCGACCAACGTCTGGTCGATCACCGATGGGCAGATCCGGCTGCTGAGCGAGCTGTTCTATGCGGGCACTCGGCCTGCGATGGACGTGGGCAACTCGGTCTCACGCGTGGGCAGCAGCGCGCAGAGCGCAGCGATCAAGAACGTGTCGCGGACGCTCAAGATCGATCTGGCCCGCTATCGCGATGTCCAGGCCTTCGCGCAGTTCGGTTCGGATCTCGACGCGGCCACTCAGCAGCTGCTCAACCGCGGGACGAAGCTTACCGAGATCCTCAAGCAGCCCCAATATCAGCCGATGAGCACCGAGAAGCAGGTGGCCGTGGTTTACATGGCCACCAACGGGTTCCTCGATGAGATCCCGGTGGATGCCGTGGGCCGATACGAGCAGGAATTCCTGGAGTCTCTCGACAGCGAGAACGCCGATCTGATGCTGGAGTTGGCTCAGAAGCTTGACCTGACCGAGGAGATGGAAGAGCGACTCCGGTCGGCGTGCGAGACCTTCACTCAGAGGTTCAAGGCCGCCCTGGAGCAGCAGACGGCGGGCTGAACCCAGATTTGGAGCTTGCGGCGTGGCCACACTGCGTCAGATACGTAGGCGAATCAGCAGCATCGGGAGCATCCAGCAGGTAACGCGCGCCATGTACCTGGTGGCGGCTGCGCGCGTTCGTCGCGCACAGGATCGCCTGCTCGCCGCGCGTCCCTATGCCCACAGGATGGGCGAGACGCTCAGGCACGTGGCGTCGCGTGTCGACCGGTCGATCCACCCGCTTCTGGCGGAACGCGAGGTTGAGAAGACGTGTCTGATCGTCGTCAGCTCCGACCGGGGGCTCTGTGGCAGCTTCAACGGTCAGCTGTTTCGGCGGGCAACGCAGCACACGAGCGACTACCAGGACGCGCCGTACGAAATGGTCTGCGTGGGGCGGAAGGGGAAGGACTTCTTCCGGAAGCGGGACTATCCCGTGGTCCGGGACTATGACGGGGTCTTTCAGCAGCTTACCTATAGCGCCGCCTCGGCCATTGCGGAAGATGTGATCCGCCGGTTCGTCGATGGGGAGGTCGACCGGGTACAGGTGCTCTACAACGAGTTCAAGTCGGTCATCCAGCAGGAAATCGTGGTGGAGCAGCTCCTGCCCATCCAGGCTGAAGCGCCACAGGGCGATCCCCATTTTTTGGACTTCATCTACGAACCCGAGCCGGCCAAGCTGATGGACCTTCTGGTGCCCCGCCATCTGCACTTCCAGATGTGGCGTATCCTCCTGGAATCGAACGCGGCGGAACAGGGGGCCCGGATGACGGCGATGGACAACGCGACTAAGAATGCCGGCGAGTTGATCGACGAGCTGAATCAGGAGTTGAACAAGGCGCGCCAGACAGCCATCACGTTGGAGCTGATGGATATCGTGGGCGGGGCCGAGGCCCTTGGCGCATAGGCTAGAACCTTACCACAGATGAACACAGATGTACACGGATGAGGGGCGCAAGATCACCACGACTCCGGGCGAACGCGGATTTGGTGCTTGGACATGGAACGGTGGACAGAGCGGTGGAACCTCCTGCTGCCAGGCCGGTGGCCCTGAGTAAACAGTGGCACGTTGAACAGAGCCATAGAGGGACGACAGACATCCTGAGAGGCGGATTGCGATGAACGAAGGCCAGATTACCGAGATCGTGGGCGTGGTGGCGGATGTGGATTTCTCCGGCGGGGAGCTCCCGGCCATTCTGAATGCCGTCGAGGTCGAGAAGGATGGCGGGGAAAAGCTCATCATGGAGGTCCACCAGCACCTCGGCGAAAACCGGGTCCGGTGTGTCGCGATGGACGCCACCGACGGGCTGAGGCGCGGGATGAAGGTGGTCGACACCGGCCAACCCATCACGGTGCCGGTGGGGGAAGAGGTCCTGGGACGGCTCATCAATGTAACGGGCGATCCCATCGACAACATGGGTCCCATCGAGACGGAGAAGCGGCTGCCGATCCACCGTCCGGCTCCCCCCCTGGTGGACCTGACGACCTCGGACGAGATCCTCGAGACGGGCATCAAGGTCGTGGACCTGATCGCGCCCGTCGTGCGGGGCGGCAAGGTGGGTCTCTTCGGCGGCGCGGGGGTGGGTAAGACGGTCCTGCTGACCGAGCTGATCCACAACGTGGCGACCGAGCATGGCGGTTTCTCGGTCTTCGCGGGAGTTGGCGAACGGACCCGCGAGGGGAACGATCTCTGGCTGGAGATGCGGGAGTCCGGGGTGGCCGAGAAGACGGCCCTGGTGTTCGGGCAGATGAACGAGCCCCCCGGCGCGCGGCAGCGTGTGGGACTCACGGGGTTGACCATCGCCGAGTACTTCCGCGACGACCATGGCCAGGACGTGCTCCTGTTCATCGACAACATCTTCCGGTTCATCCTGGCGGGGTCCGAGGTCTCGGCGCTTCTGGGGCGAATGCCCTCGGCCGTGGGGTATCAGCCTACGCTGTCGACCGAGATGGGCGAGCTGCAGGAGCGGATCACCAGCACAACGAAGGGATCCATCACGTCGGTGCAGGCCATCTATGTGCCGGCCGACGACTATACCGACCCCGGCGTGGTCACCGCCTTTGCTCACCTGGACGCCCGTATGGTGCTGGACCGGGCGCTCTTCGAACAGGCCATCTACCCGGCGATGGACCCGTTGGCGTCCAGCTCGCGGATCCTGGATCCCCTGGTGGTCGGCGAGGACCACTACGAGGTGGCGCGGGAGGTGCAGCAGATCCTGCAGCGGTATCGCGACCTGCGCGAGATCATCGCCATCCTGGGCATCGACGAGCTCTCCGACGAGGACAGGCTGGTGGTGGCCCGGGCCAGGCGGATCCAGTTGTTCCTGACCCAGCCGTTTTCGGTGGCCGAGGTCTTCACCGGCCTGCCTGGGGAGTACGTCCGCCGAGAGGATACGGTGAGGGGATTCACGGAGCTGGTCGAGGGCAAGTACGACGACGTTCCCGAGGAGGCCTTCCGCCTGGTGGGACCCATCGAAGACGCGTTGGAGAAGGCCAAGACGATGGCGGAGTAGGCCGCGGGGATGCGGCCCGGGCGCCCTGTGAAGGTGCCTGGCGAACGAGGAGCCCAGATTCGAGATGCCTGTGTTCAACCTTGATATCGTGACACCTGAGACGACGGTCTATTCCGGAACGGTGGAGAGCCTTCGTGCACCCGGCACCGAGGGAGGCTTCGGTGTCCTGGCGAGGCACCACCCGATGCTGGCCGGCCTGACGGTGGGTGAGGTCCTGTACCGGGAAGAGGGCGGCGACCCGAAGCGGATGGCTACGAGCGGCGGGTTCGCCGAGGTCCGGAGGGACCAGGTGACGTTGCTCGTGGAGACGGCGGAGCACGCCGCCGAGATCGATGTGGACCGTGCCGAGGGTGCGCGCGAGCGCGCGAAGGAGCGACTGGTCCGGCAGAGAGAGGCCGACGTCGATGTGGCGCGTGCCGAGGTGGCGCTGGCCCGCGCGATCAACCGGCTGAGGGTGGCGGAGATGGAGGGCTAGAGGGCGGAGGGATATACAGAGGCAATGGAGAACGCCGTAAACGTACGTAGGCGCGGGTTTGAGACCCGCGCCTACGTACGTTTACGTCTGCAGTTGTAGATCGAATCAGTACTCGCGGCAACGGTTGGATATGGGGAGCCGCCGGTCGCGGCCGAAGGCGCGGGGCGATCTTGAGGGCGTGCCTGCATGCCGGTGCGCGAGGGCAGCACGATTGCCCACGCATGGCCGAATCGGCTGAAAGGACCTTTCACCTCGTGAAACATCCTGTTCACCCGCGGCCGGCCTCCCGTTGGTTGAATTCCACTGTGCTTTCCCACGGTCCATGCCGCATCCCCTTCATTGTAAGGGAGTTGCGTAGCGTGCGGCTTGGTCAATGCAACGTGGGCACGCAGATTGCGCAGGTCCCGGGCGAAAGGCAAGGGATGTGAGTCTGACTCGTAGATATTGGGAGAGGCCATGCTGATGTCGGCCAAGCCCTTGCCAATCACATCGATGTGGAGGTACACGCATGCCACCTAGGAGAAGACCCCTCACGGTTTGTCCCAGTTGCGGACATCCAGTGGGATGGCGGCGACGACTCCTCAATCTTGGCCTGTTGAGCGTGTGGAACTGCGCGAGCTGTGGCACCCGTCTGCGGTTTGGTGTATTGAGACGCGCGATCTTGATTCCGCTGGTCTTGTTCTTGATCCGCGCGTATGTGGAGCCGTACGTGGACCTCTGGATCTACATACTGACTCTTGGGCTGGGGCTTTCCTTGGTATCGATTGCTGACCCTGTTGTTGAGATCAGTGCTGGTGAGGAAACCAATGAACGTGGAAGTTCCGGGGAATGAAGCGCATCGATATGCTCCCGAAGAACTGCGTGGATCTGGGTAGGCCTGTGGGCCCATGGAAAGGCGGTGCGAAGCCTGTTTTGACCACTTTCCTCTCACTGGGGAGCCGTTTCACGCAAACCACTATCTGAATCAAGGAGGAGCCATGCAAGAACTCGTCAAGAAGAGCCGACGATACCACGCCGATGTCCCCATAGTAGCTTACCACAGGGAGAGCGGCGACTCCGAATGGTGGATGGGCTTCACCAAAGCAAGCATCGTATCGTTGGGATTCGGCACACCGGCAGGAATAGCCTATGCGATCTTTGACCGCTATGTGGAAACTCCTGAACAACAGGCCTTGCTGGGTAAGGCCACGCTGATGCAATCAAGAGCCCAGATTGCAGGCTCTGCTGCTGCTGGCGATGCCATTCGCAGTGGAATCAATGCGGTGGGAGGGGCTATTGGCGGGGCTATGGAAAGCCTGGCAGCCCATGGACGCACTGGAGGCGGAGCCGGTCCCAGGCAGCACGTGCATTGAAGCTGCCGCATTGAGTCTAGATGAATGTGGAGTAGCTAAGAAATGGCCCTATCTGTCTGTTCCCGCCAGCTAGGTCCAGAGATTCTGACGACCATGGCCCGCCTGGCAGGACCGCCAGCGCACAGGAAAACGCGGGCTGCCGATGCAGCCCGCGTTGTTGGGGGACACGCTGTCTGACGTGTCCCTCTTCGCTGTGTACGGCTCAGTACTCGCGGCAGCGGTTGGTGATGGGGAGCCGCCGGTCGCGGCCGAAGGCGCGCGGGGTGATCTTGACCCCGGGCGGGGCCTGCCGTCTCTTGTACTCGTTGAGGTCGACGGTTCGGATCACCCGGCGGACGAGCTCCTCGTCACACCCGGACGATACGAT
>JASLMQ010000682.1 GCA_030746455.1 Candidatus Latescibacterota bacterium | reverse complement strand
GCGAGACCTCCCTGAGGGTGCTACCGAGCACGGCCGCGTCCGCGAGGCCCTCGTGGATGCCGCGCGCGATCTGATGGCGCGCTCGCAGGCGTGCCAGGCCCGGAGAGGCAGCATCGACTTCGACGGCCTCCTCTCTCGCGCAAGGGATCTGCTCCGGGACCATGCCGGGGTTCGAGATCACTATCGGCGCCAGTTCCGGTACGTGCATCTTGACGAGTTTCAGGACGTGGACGGCGTGCAGGCGGAGCTGGTCCGGCTGCTTTGCGGGTTCGATGGCGAAGGAGTCCGGAAGGAGCCGCCCCGCCTCTTCGTCGTGGGCGACCCTCAGCAGAGCATCTACCGGTTCCGAGGCGCGGATGTGGACCAGTTCGCGCGGATGGAACGGGCCATTCGCGAGCGGGGTGGTCTGTCGCTGCGGCTGTCGCACTGCTTCCGGTCGCAGGCGGATCTGGTCGGGTTCTACAATCACGCCTTCAGCCGGCTGCTCGTCCCCCCGGAGGGGCTCGCCGCCGACAGCCGGGTGTCGTACTCACCGATCGATCCCTATCGAGGGGGCGATCCCGAGGCACCGGCGGTCGAGTTCCTCTTCTCGGCGACCGACGCCCCTGTGGCCGAGGCGCGGGCCCAGGAGGCTGCGGCCCTCGCGCGCAGGCTGAGGGAGATGATTGACAGCGGCAAGCCGCACGTGTGGGATCGGGAGGGAGATGGGGAGGCCACACGCGGGCCGGAGGCCCGGGATATGGCGATCCTGTTCCGCGCGATGACCGACGTGGGGATCTACGAGGGAGCCCTCCGGGAGTTCGGTATCCCCTTCTACACCGTTGCGGGATCGGGTTTCTTCGGGCGGCAGGAGGTGCTCGACGTCCTGAACGTCCTGAGGCTGCTCACCCAACCCCGTGATCCGCTCTCCCTGGCTGCGGTGCTGCGCTCGCCCTGGGTGGGCTGCTCTGACGCCGCGCTGTTCTGGATCGCCCGGGTGGAGGCGTGGGAGAACCTGTCGTCTCCTGCCCTGAGAGACAGGCTCGACCCGGAGGATGCGGGACGCCTCGAGGCATTTCGGGGCTGGTTCGCCCCGATATACCGGCACCGAGACCGGCTGACAGTCGTGGAGCTGATCGGAGAGCTGTTGCATCGGACCCACTATCGGTCCGCGTTGTCCGTACAACCTGAGGGACGGCAGGCCCTGGGCAATCTCCGCAAGCTGCTGGACGTGGCCAGGCAGTTCGAGAGCGGATCCGAATCGACGCTCCACGCCTTCGTCAGGCACCTCGAGATGCGCATGGCCCATTCGCCGCGAGAGGCCGAGTCCGCGCTGGAGGTGGAAACCGGCGACACGGCCAAGCTGATGAGCATCCACCAGGCCAAGGGGCTGGAGTGGTCGGTGGTGGCCGTTGCAGATCTCAACAGGGACTTCCTCATGCCGCAGGGGAACCTGTTGAGTGACCCGTCGGCAGGGATGGGGATCCGCCTCCGGAACGAGGAGCTGGCGATGGAGGCCGGGGAGGACTACGATCGGGTGAAGGAGGCCCTGGACCTCCTGGAGCTGGCCGAGCAGCAGCGGCTGCTCTACGTGGCGATGACGCGGGCACGGGATCGCCTGCTGCTGAGCGGATCCTATGACCCGACGAAGCTCCAGAGCGGGAAAGGCGGGAAGGACTCCTGGCTTCGGTGGATTGGGGATCTGTACCCGATTGACGGAAGCCCGGTGACCTATCCCGTGAACGGTTCGGAGCTCCCCGTGCGTGTGGCGAAGCCGGCTGACGCCGCGCCCCGGCCAACGGGACGGGGAATGACCTGTGAGGAGCTCTCGGCCGCCGTCGAGGCCGAGCTGGCGAAGGCGCCGGCTTCGAGCGGCGATGTGCTGGACGATCTCCGTCCCCCTCCGCCCGACGCATCGGGTGTCCGGATGGCGGTGACCGACCTCGAGATGTTCGTGGTGTGCCCCAGACGCTACCAGCTCAGGCGCCTGCTGCTCTTTCCGGAACCGGCGGGTGCCGCGGAGCTCAGCGAGGAAGACGTCGACGCTCCGGACTCGACCTCGGCCGCATCGCTGGGTTCCCTCGTCCACGAGGTGCTCAACGGGCTGCCTGACGACACTACACCGGAGGGGATCCGGGCCTTGACGCGCGAGGCCGCGGACCGATGGAACAAGGAGGGGGCCGAGATCACCCGGGGCGTGGAGGGCGAGGCCGTGCGGCTTCTGGAGGCGTGGCTGGAGACGGATCGGTGGACAAACGTGCAGAGCAGCAGTGGGCGCGAAAGCGAGGTTCCCTTCCACCTGCGCCTGCCTGACGGGGCCTCGATCACCGGTCGGTTCGACCTGGTCTACCGGGATGCAGAGGGACGCTGGAACGTGCTGGACTACAAGACCTCACGTGTGGATGGGGCTCCGGAGGAGCACGTGAGGACCTACTACGAGC
>JASLMQ010000681.1 GCA_030746455.1 Candidatus Latescibacterota bacterium | reverse complement strand
TCCCTTACATACTGTTTCCAGGCATCGATGTTTGCGATCGTCATTCCTGCGTTTCTCATATAATCATAGAATTGGAGCGCGGATTGCACAAAGAACATATGCCTGTCGTCGACCCTGGACCTGCCAACCGGTTGCTCGAGCCAATTATCTATGTGACCGGTGACGATTCGAATCTTCTCATCCGAAAAGCGGGTCGTGGCGCCATGCCTTCCGCAGGCGGACAGCACCCTTGTGAGAAGACTGAAATACTGCGCAATGCACAAGTCAACCTCTACACCAACAAGACCGTACCTATTGTTGAGCCATTTGCCATCCGTTATATGCTGCGACTCAAAGGGAATCAAACATAACTCCAGCAGCTTGCTTAGCTTTTCCCTGTCACCTTGTTCATCTGCATATATGACCGCGTTTTGCATATGCATCTGGACATCGTACAACACGTAGGTGTCGGCATTTCCGTCGCTGTCCTTGGTTAGCCTGCGGTACATTTCAGACTTGAAGTACTCGAAATGTTCATCGAAAGCTGTCATAATAGACCTTTCAGAATCTACTTGTTCTGCCCCGGCTGATTGTTGGGTGCTACGCGACTGAAACTCGACTGGCAGAGGTTCACTTGCGATTGTTGAGCCGTAGCCTGCTAGAAAGACAAGCAAAGGTAGCAACGTTGTTCCTAGCCCCTCAGGCATCAGTGGTCCTCTCGATAGTTTCTGCAACTGGATCTGGCGCGACAGTCAACCGTCACCTGCATCCGGTCCGTAGTTAAGAAGGACCTTGGCAGACTGCCCGGACGAGAACGTCTCGAACGCCACCCCGGCCTCTGTGAACGGATAGCAATGTGAGATCAGGTTGGTGACGCGCAATCCCTCGCGGTAGAGCTCGAGCATCCGGCCGATCTCACCGAAGTGGTAGAACCACGAGCCCACTGCGGTGATGTCCCGCCGAATGAAGTGGTCACTGGGCGAAATGGGGAGGGCTCCCTGTTCTCCGTTGAAGACCACCGTGCCCGTCGTTCTCACCGCCTCGAAGCAGGCCAGAGCGGCCTCCGGCTGGCCCGATGCCTCGATGCACACGTCTGCGCCGGCGCCGTCGGTCAGCATGCGGATGCGCTCCACCGGATCGCCTTTCGTCGCATTCACGACATCGCTCGCCCCCAGCGCTTCCGCCGCCGCCAGCCGCTCGGCGATGATGTCGACGGCAATCACCCGACGTCCAAGGTGCGTCTGGACGAGCACGTTGCCCAGCCCGATCGGCCCGACCCCGAACACCGCCACGGTCCGTATGGCCAGCGACGCGATCTTGACCGATGTGTGATAGGGCACACCCAGCCCGTCACCCGTGATCAGAACCCCCACTTCCCACGGCACGTCGTCCGGCAGCGGATAGCACGCATCAGCCGCGGCCAGGAAGCACTCCGCGTGCATACTTCCGTAGTACCTGCGCTCGGGACACCACGTGTACTGCCCGTGTGCGCAGTAGGGGCATCTGCCGCAACCGGCGATGGCACTGGCCCCGACCCGCTGGCCGGTTTCCAGGCTGGGAACGTCCTCACCGATCCTGGCAACCGTGCCCACCGCTTCGTGGCCTCCGTTTCCTACCTCCAGTCCATCGCCTCGATAGGCATGCAGCTCACTGCCGCAGATCGCCGAAACGGCCGCCCGGATCACGACCTCGCCGGGACCGGGAACCGGTTCGGGCTCATCGACCATGCTGACGGCACCATTACCCTCCAGCCTCAGGCTGCGCATATCCTCGCGTCCCTATGCGTCAATCGGGAATTCGTCCTGCACGTCCACTGGTCGGTTCTGCTCGATGGAACGCCTGAGCGCCACCTCGAACTGAAGCTCCTCGAGTCCGGCGATGCCTGGCACGGGCGGCGGTCCGCCCTGTCGGACCGAGTCCAGATAGGCTGCCAGAGACTTCTCGAATGAGCTGCGGTATTGATCCCAGCGGGAATGGTGGCCGATCAGGTCGTGTGTCTCACGGTAGCGGGTGGACGTGTCGTAGACCTCCATGGGTCCATCGAGATCACCGAAACGAATGGTACCCTGCTCGAAGCTCAGGAGGATCTGGTAGAGGGGGAAATCGAACTTGAACCCGTTGGTGCCGAGAATCGTGCCGGTGGCCCCGTTCGCAAGCCGGAAGGAGCCGGACACGTCCACAGCATCTCCGTACTGGGTGCAGCCGGCCAGGGCAGTGACCTGAGAGGCCCTGCCCCCGAAGAGATGCAGCAGGTCGATGCAATGGCTCCAGCAGGCGTAGTTCACGAACATGGACGCCTGGATCAGCTTGCCGAAACCGCGCTCCGCGATGATCTCTTCCATGCGCACGGTTTGGTCGAAAAATCGGTAGTTGAAGACCATGGCCGTTTCCGTGCCGGAGGCCCTTGAACGCTCCAGCAAGTCTGCGGCCTTGTGGAAGTCGTCTTCGCAGACATTGGCCTGACCTTGCTGGGCAACCAGCGGCTTCTCGAAGAAGAGGCGTCTTGGCTTGCCCTCGAGTAGAGAGCTGGCAGCTTCATACCGCTGTGTCTCTCGCGTGAGCACCAGGATCGCATCGGGCGCGCCAGCGAGGAGTTCCTCGGCCGAATCCACGACGCAACCGCCGAAGTCCTCGGCACATGCCTCGGCCTTCGATCGCGTGCGGGAGAGATACGTCAGGGCGACATCCTCCTGTTCCGACAGGAACTGGAGGTAGCTGTTCCGAGCGACATTGCCTGTGCCCACCACTGCAATCTTCACGCTCATGTGGCATCTCCCCCCTCTCTTGCTTCAGACGGTCGGTCCATTCGGTGCGTGATCCAGGATCATCGCATTCAGCCTCTCCCGATAGTGCCTGAAATCCTCCCAGGAGACATCCGGCGGCACCTGGTGGTCGCAGAACGGGATGAAGCCCCCCCGCGGCAGCATGAAGGGGATCTTGTACTCGAGCTCCGCGTCGATCGCGTCCCGGCCGTGGGCCAGGACACGCTTGCTCATCCCGCCCATCAGACCCAGCCTGGGGAACGTCTTGCGAAGCTCCACCACGTCCATACCCGCCTCGGGCTCCAGCGAGTACATGATGGTGGCCCCTCCCTCGATAAAGAGGGGAATCAGCTGGCGGGCATCGCCGTCCGTGTCGACCATGATCGACGTAACCCCATGATCGCGCAGGCAGGCGGTCAGCTTCTTGTAGTTGGGCAGCATGAACTCGCGGAACATGGCTGGAGAGATCAGGGGGCCGTTCTTATAGCACATGTCCTCCCACACGAAGCACACGTCGGCGTCCACCTGGTCCAGCACCTGATCGTAGATCGAGACGAGGAAGTCACCCAGATAGTCCATGATGTCATGGATGAAGCCTGGATCATCGTGGAACAGGGTCAGGATGCGATCCTGCCCCACCAGCTGGCGCGTGCCGCCGTAGAACCCCGCGGGGAACCCACCGATACAGATCGGATAATCGCGGGACCGGTAGGCCTCCAGATGCTGCGCCCAGTCGTCCGGCAGGCGGTCCTCCAGTGTCGGCCGCAGCCGCTCGGCCTTGATCTGCTCCCACTCATCGCGGTTGTTGACCGGCCAGCCGATCCAGTGCGGGAGGCTCTTGCGGTCCTTCCGGTCCCGCTTGGTGATGCCCTGGTCGTCGCGCCAGATCACCCAGTCCCCGTGATCCTCCAGGATTTGAGGTTCGAAGCCCGGAGTGAGCCAATGCCTCACGGGCACGTGGACCATGGCCTGGTCCAGGGCGAAATGGTCGTGGATGTCCTGCGCACAGGCGAAGGCCTGAGAGGCGTCATCCACGGGACCGGCGGTATCTGTCCCGAAAACCCGACCGAAGTTGACGTAGCCCTGGATCGAGGTAGCACCTGCGACACTGTCGGGCATAGGGTAGCGAAGGCACAGGCCTTCCCGGTGCCAGCGGCGCACGGAGTCGGCCCAGTACCCGGCCTCCCACAGCAGTGTGCGGTCGACCGGCTCGAAGGCCATCACGGAGTGGAATCGCTCCCGTGCGTTCACGAACCAGCCCTTTCAGGCAGCCGTCAGCAATCAGCGGACAGCCTTCAGCAGAACCGGCGCATCGCGCACCATCGCGCGCCTTCTAGGAGGTCCGATGCCGGCGCATCCATAGATCTGGTTCAGCTGACAGCTGTTAGCTGATGGCTGAAAGCTCCCTTCTCACGTCTCACGCACCTCGGAAGACACTGTCTGAACCGGACTGTGCCCCTAACCGAACTGGGGCAGGTAAGGTGCATCCGCCTGGAAAAGCTCCTCCACCATATCGTGGACCTGATCCAGCGTGCACGCCGCGGCCGTCATGGGATCCAGGGCCACGGCCTGTTTCACCGCCTCCCTGTCCCCCTCCAGCGCGCCCCTCACCGCCAGCTCGTCCTGGCTCATCCGGCCCCTGTTGAGCGCGGCCAGGG
>JASLMQ010000680.1 GCA_030746455.1 Candidatus Latescibacterota bacterium | reverse complement strand
TCTCGGGCGCCAGCACGAAGACCGGGATGTCCAGACGGCGCAGGCCGGAGAGGACCTCCAAAGGGTTGAACCGCGCGCCGAGAACGAGGTCGGGCCGGAGAGAGACGATGAGCTCGAGGTTGGGATCCGAGAACCCGCCGATGGTCTTAACCGACCCGGCCTCCGGCGGGTAGTTGCAGTATCCGGTGACGCCCACCAGCCTGTCTCCGGCCCCCACCGCGTAGGCGATTTCGGTGTTGCTCGGAGCCAGGGATACGATCCGGCGAGGGGTGTCCGGGAGGTGGAGGGTGTCGCCCAGTGCGTCGACCAGCGCGGGGAGCTGGGATGCGGCGACCGGCAGGGCCTCGAGGCAGAGGAGCAGGACGACGAGGAGGACGAAGGGACGTCTCAAGAGGATAGGCCTTCCTTGTTGGCCACCGACCGGCTGGTGAAGGGGACGATCTGCGGTGAGCCGTTGACCGGACTGGGCTGCACGACGGCATCAACGCCGTAGACGGCGCGGATGTGTTCCGGTGTGATGATCTCCTCGGGCGTCCCCGAGGCGAGAAGCCGACCTTCCTGCATCAGCATCAGCCGCTGGCAGTAGGCCGAAGACAGATTGAGGTCGTGAGACACGCAGAGAAGGGTCAGTCCGCGGGTCCGGTTGAGGTCCTGAAGCAGGTCGAAGATCTCCACCTGGTGGCCGACGTCCAGGTGGCTGTCGGGTTCGTCCAGGAGGAGGACCTCGGGCTCCTGAGCGAGGGCTCGGGCGATCACGGCGCGCTGGCGCTCGCCCCCCGAAAGCTCGGTCACCTTGCGGTCGCCGAGATGGGCCAGGTCGGTCCGGCGCAGGGCCTCCGTGGCCAGCTGAATGTCTCGCTCGCCGGCACGCTGGAGCCGCCTGAGGTGGGGGCTGCGACCCATCAGCACCATCTCCAGCACGGTGAAACCGAAGAGGAGGGCCATGTCCTGGGGGATCACGGCGACCTGCCGGGCGACATCACGCCGGGACAGCCCCGACACGTCTCGTCCCCGAAGGGACACCCGCCCATCCGAGGGCTTCAGGATACCAGTGAGGGCCCGAATGAGCGTGCTCTTGCCGCACCCGTTCGGGCCGATCACGCCGAGGAAATCCGCCGCGCGAAGACGGAAGCTTACGTCCCGGACCACGGGCGGCCCACCATACCCGCACGTGAGGCTCTCGGTCTCGTAAAGGATCTCCGCCACGGCGTCTCCGGATCCGGACGTCATCTCGTTCTCCGCGGCGGAGGGAAACAGAATCCCCCGGCCGCTTCAGGAGGCCGGGGGCGTCGGGTGCATGTCGGTCGCCCGCAGCCTTCCCTCGAAGGCACTGGGAGCTGCACTTCCGGGCAGGTCTCCTGGCTCTCGACGACCGCTCCCGGCCTTCCCGGTCCTATGACCAGTGGCATCCGAAGGCTCGCCGCGGCAGCCGCGTCACACACGAGGGGGACGGGACTCCAGCAACGAGCTTCCGGGGGAGGGCGAGGCGTCGATCACAGTGGCGGGGCCACGTCGGATTCGCACCGACTTCCCTATTCTCCGGACCGGGACGCAGCGCCCGGGTCCGGCACCCGGAAGGGCTTCTACCTGTTTGATCTGAAGCAGAATATAGGGACGGGCGCTGGTTTGTCAAACCCTTTCTCCGGCCCGAACGGGCCTGCTCCAGGCACCACGATCGATGCGAGATGGCGCCGACGTTTTCCCCTTGTCTTTGATCGTCCTCTATGTATCTTTGACCCGAAACCGGATATCGGCACCCTGATCTGCCTCAAAAGAAAGGGAGAAGAATATGCCCGTTTTGCTGCACACGCGCATCCGCGTGGGCGACCTGGACCGGTCGGCGGAGTTCTACTGCGACAACCTGGGCTTTGTGGTCAAGAGCAGAAGCGACAAGTCGCCCGCAGGGAACCAGATCGTGAACCTGGAGATGCCGGGAAGCGTGCATACGGTGGAGCTGACCTACTCGCCGGATTACGTGCTCAAGGTACCCGAGGACCTGATGCACTTCGCGATCGCCTACAAGGATCTGATTGCCAAGTGCGACGAGCTGGAGAAGAAGGGTATCGAGATCTGGCCTGCCGACTGGCGCGAGTCGTTCCCCAGCGGGCGCAAGATGGGCTTCATCGACGACCCGGATGGCTACGAGATCGAGCTTCTGGAGCGTGCAGACTCCCCTGAGTAGCAAGGCTTGCGGGCCCGATGGCCACAAGGGGGTATCGGGTTGGGGAGTCCGGCGGATGCCCCCGAATGGTGAGCCGGTCAGGGTACCGACGGCGCTTCCCGGTCTCGAGATCCGCAAGGCACGCACGGCCGATCTGGAGGCCGTCGAGGCGATTGTGTCAAAAGCCGGCACGCACCCGGGAGTCGCTTCGTTTCTCGAGGCGTACTACGGGCCCGAAGCCGCGGTTTCCGAGCGCATCCGTAATCGCATGGACACCGCCCTGATCGCCTGGCACGATGGCCACGGGATCGGTTACCTCGCCTGCGGGCAGGACGAGACGGTGGGCGCCCTGGGGCCCTGGGCCGTGCGTCCGGACCGGCAGGGCTTTGGGGTCGGGTCCGCGCTGATGGTGTCGATGATGCGGATGCTTCGGGCGCGGGGTGTTCGGCTGCTCGAGGCCACGGTTCCCGAGCGGCCGGGAGCGGCGCTCCGGATCTGTCAAAAGCTCGGATTCCGGGAATACGCCACCACGGCGAGAAGGGTATCGGGGTGGGAGGCCGAGCGATTCGAGACCGCCGCAGCGTGGCATCACTTCGAGAAGCGGCTTCGGGGATGATCTTCGGAGCCGCACCCGGCGTTTTGGAAGGCACAAGATGCCCGTGACCGATCGGAATCCGCGCGATACCGAAGGGCCCTTCACGGATCTCTCGAAGGATCCGAATGCCTGGTCGACCTGGGCGCCGCGGGCCGAGGTAGAGCCGCTCTATCGGGTGGATGCTCAGGGAGGACCTGGGGGGCGCGCGGCCCTGGCGATATCGGGCAACGGGAATGCCCGGTCGTGCGGGTGCTGGTGCATCCCGCTTCCCGATCTGTCGGGGGGGCGGCGCTACCGGGTGGAGGTGGCCTTCACGACCGAGGGCACGGTTGTGCCGGCCCGGAGCGTGCGGGCGATCGTGACCTCCCAGGCGGAGGGCGACACCGGACAGACGTTCCTCGACCAGCTCGATCCGGCTGGCAACCGGGAGGGTTGGAGCCTGCTCTCGCGGGACCTGAGTGGAGACGACGTCGAGGGCGCCCTGTCTCTGGGGCTGTTCCTCGCCTGGGCGCCCGATGGGACGGTCCGATGGGGAGACGCGCGGCTGTATGACGTGACGGACTCTCCCACGCCGGTTCGGCAGGCCCACCTGGCCGTGGTCAACGGGAGTCCGTCGGAGCCCCGCTCGCCGGCGGAGTGCATCGACTTCTACACCGACCGACTCGAGGAGGCGGCCTCGAACCGGGTGGACCTGGCCTGTCTGCCCGAGCTGATCAACACCCACGGGCTCCAGGGGGACACCAGCGAGTTCGCCGAGCCGATCCCCGGTCCCACATCCGAGCGGCTGGCGGATGTGGCCCGAACCTGCGGCATGTCCATTGCCGCCAGCGTGCTCGAACGCC
>JASLMQ010000679.1 GCA_030746455.1 Candidatus Latescibacterota bacterium | reverse complement strand
CAAGCCGAAGGGAAAGCCCGTCCACGTCCACCTCGATGCCCCGAGACCTGGCGACATCGACCATATTCAGGGCAACGACTACTGGGACGCCGACCTCCATCACCTGCGAGACGAGGTATAGGTTCCGCTCCAGGTTGCTGGCGTCCACCACGGCCAGAATCGCGTCGACGTCATACTCCCCCCCCATCCCACCAAAGAGGACGTCAGAAACAACCGCCTCGTCGGGCGAGTGGGCCGTCAGGCTGTAGGTGCCGGGCAGGTCGAGCACCCGGACCTCGCCGCCGTCCGGAAACCGTAGCCTCCCGCTCCTCTCCTCGACGGTCACCCCCGGGTAGTTGCCCACCCGCTGTGTAAGTCCGGTCAGGCCGTTGAAAAGCGTCGTCTTGCCTGTGTTGGGGTTGCCCACCAGTGCAATGGACCGGATCCGACTGGATGTCGTGCTGGCCGCCATGTCCCAGTACCCTGATCCCTCTTGCGGGTCTATCCCTGCTGTGCGACCCGGTAGATTGGGTTATCAATCATTTATCATGCTAATAAAACTAACCGGCAACAAATAAACGCCACTTCACCCCGAATGTCAAGGGGGAAACGGCGCCAGGACTCTGCAATCTGCGGACTTTGGCACCCGATGCCGGCCCCTGACTCCGATGCTTCAGGAGGCGATCAGGTTCCTGCGGGGGGATCCAAGCCCGGTCCGCGCTGAACCGCGCGATCTCCCTCCAGCTCGAGGTACGGCGCGCGCGCGACCAGGTCTTCGAGGAATCCGCGCTTGTCCACGGGCGATATCTGCAACCCGCCCGAGGAGCCCCTGTACTTGATTTGAAGCCTGTCCAGAGAAAGGGCGGGGCCCGAGAGCGAACTCCGGGTGGGCGACACTTCGGTGATGGCACTGAGATCCACGCGCCAGCGGAAAAGCCAGCTCCGTACAAGGAGGCGGTCCGATGAGAGGACGTAACTCGTGCCGTAGAGCGTCGCCAACGTCGTCCAGACGCTGAGCAGGCATACGGCCGCGACGATCAGCATCGAGGTCCTGAAACCGCTCCTCACAAGGCCGTGTGCGGCCACGAATAGCAGTACAAGGACACAGATCCAGAGCACCCACACGATCCACCGATCGCGTTTCGACGGGTATATCCTCGGAGCTGGGGTATCCGCGCCCATCGCCCCTCCCCCTACGTGTCCCGATGTATCATCGGGCACCCGCAGGCCATTACGGGATGCTCCTTCTGCCCTTTGCCTTCTGCCCGCCTCTACGCCCCCATCTGCTTCTTCATCGCCGCCATCCCTCGCCTCACCCGATCGGGGGCCCAGACCAGCATCTGGATGCACTGCACGGCGTCGTCCGTGTGCTCTCCCACGATCGGCTTGAGTCGCCGACGCAGCTCGGCCGAGTTGAGGGGCTTGAGGTGCTTCATCTTGCCCTTGCGCCGGGTCTTCTTCGCGCGCCCCTTTTCTTCTCCCACGAAGAGATCCGCCACGGGCACCCCCAGCACCTGGGCGATCTTCCGGACGTGCTCGGCCGAAAGACGCCGTGTCCCCCCCTCGAGCTGGGTGTAGTAGGGCCGCGAGAGGCCGATGGCCTCGGCCACGTCCGACGCGCGGAGCCCGGTCTGCTGCCGGATCGCCTTGATGGTCCTGCCGATGTCGCTCGCCACAGTCGCTTCCCTCCATTCGCTGCGAAGCGCAACTCGCGTAAGCGGTTGAGACGGTCCTCCCGGCCTCCCGTCAGTTACCCACTAAGGTAGTGCCAAACCCCTCCCACCGTCAAGCCACAAAGCCCCTGCCGGGGGTGGGGCCTCTCTTGCCGCCGCGGCCCTCACCTGTTCTTGTATCCGAGCGACGCGTTCAGTATCTTGCCTGCGAACGCCCAGCTGGAGCCCTGCACACCCCCGATGTCGACCGGTACCCCTGGAGGTCCATATGAATCGGCTCTTCCCGGTCCTGGCGGTTCTTGCGGCGCTTGCATCCATCTCGGGCCCCGCCTGCGCACAGAAACAGGCGGACGGACGCGGCCTGTACCTGGCCTACTGCGCCCAGTGCCACGGCCAGAATCTGAGCGGTGGCACGGCCCAGAGCCTGCTCGACGGCGTGTGGCAGTTCGGCGACCGTCGCAGCTACATCGTCCGCAACATCACCTACGGCATCACCCACCTGGGGATGCCCGCCTTCGGCAAATCCCTGTCCGGCGAGGAGATCGCCGCCGTGGTGGACTACCTTCGGAAGGCCGAGACGGTGGCCGGTGCCGTCAAGCCCGGCATACCGGACAGGCTCCAGACCCAGGACTACGACATGCGCGTCGAGACCTGGGTCGAGGGGCTGGAGATCCCGTGGGCCATCGACTTCATCGACCACCACGTCGCCCTGGTCACCGAGCGACCGGGTCGGCTGCGGGTCGTGCGGGATGGGCAGCTGGATCCCGATCCCGTTGCGGGAACGCCCCCGGTGCTCAGCCAGGGCCAGGGTGGCCTGCTCGACGTGGCGGTGGACCCGGCGTACGCCGAGACCGGCTGGATCTATCTGGCATACAGCCACGCGCTGCCCCGGGTTGAGAGGCAGGAGAGACCGCGGTCGATGACGCGAGTCGTGCGCGGGAAGCTCTCGGACAATGCGTGGACCGACGAGCACATCGTCTACGAAGCCCCGCACAGCACCTACCGGACCGCCCGGCATCATTACGGCTGCCGGATCGTCTTCGACCCGCGGGGAGATCTCTTCTTCTCCATCGGAGACCGCGGCGCTAGAGATCATGCCCAGGACCTTGGTCGTCCCAACGGTAAGGTACACCGGGTGCGACCCGACGGCAGCGTCACAGGCGACAATCCCTTCGCCAGGAAGGAAGGCGCACTGGCCAGCATCTTCACCACCGGCCACCGGAACCCTCAGGGGCTCGCCGTGCATCCCGAGACGGGAGCGGTCTGGGCCAGCGAGCACGGTCCGATGGGCGGTGATGAGCTCAACCTGCTGTCCGGGGGAGAGAACTACGGGTGGCCCGTCATCACCTACGGCCGCAACTACAATGGAAGCGTCATCACCGACCTCG
>JASLMQ010000678.1 GCA_030746455.1 Candidatus Latescibacterota bacterium | reverse complement strand
AATAGGACATTCCTGACACTTGTACAAGGGGCTACCACTATTTTTGTGAATAATCTAGGCTAGATCACCCCAGCCTAGTCCTTCTCCCGATCCCGGGAGCTTCTCCGAATGTTGAGTCGTCTCATCTTGCCCTGGAGGCCCGCCCGGGTCAGCCCAAGGATGGAGGCCGTCCGCGTCACGTTCCCCCCGTTTCGCTTCAGTGCAGCCTCGATTGCCTCTCTTTCGAAGTCCTCCATCGCTGCCTTTAGTGGCCCGTCGATCGTCCTGCGCCCCTGGCTCCGGTCGGCAAGGTGGGAGAACGCCTCGGAAAGGTGTTCCGAGGTGATCACGCCGTCGGGCCCGGCGAGCACGACGCCCCTCCGAATCTCGTTCTCCAGCTCGCGGATGTTGCCGGGCCAATGGTGCTGGCAGAAGGCCTTCAGCACCTCGGGCTCGAACCCGCGAGTCGGCGTACCGGCGGACCTCCCATAGAGGTCCAGGAAGTGCTCGGCGAGGAGGGGGATGTCATCGATCCGGTCCCGCAAAGGTGGCACGTGAAGCGGGACCACCCGAAGCCGGTAGAACAGGTCTTCCCTGAAGCGCCCTTCCGCGACCTCCGTTTCCAGATCCAGCTTCGTGGCGGCGATGATCCTGACGTCGACCTTCCGAGGGGAGTTCTCGCCAATCCGCCGAACGGTTCCTTCCTCCAGCAAGTGAAGCATCCGAACCTGGACATCCAGCGAGGCATCCCCGATCTCGTCGAGGAACAGGGTGCCGCCATTCGCGGCTTCGAAGAGGCCTGCTCGGTCTTCCGTGGCTCCGGTGTAGGCGCCCTTGCAGTGGCCAAAGAGCTCGCTCTCGAGAAGCTCTTTTGGGAAGGCGCCGCAGTTCTGGCTGAGGAAGGGCCCGTCACAACGGCTGCTGCGGGCGTGGAGCGCCCTGGCAATCAACCCTTTGCCCGTCCCGGTTTCTCCCTGAATCAATACCGTGATGTCGGTACCCGACAGTCGATCGACCAGGTCGTAGAGGGTTTGCATGGATGGGCCGCTTCCCACCATATCGGCGAAATGCGTCCGGATGCCCGCAAGCTTTTCCAGATCCCCCTGAAGCCCCTCGTACCTGAGCGCGTTTTCGAGTGCAATGCCTGCGAAGTGGCCGAAAGCCTCGAAGTACCTTGTGTCGCCAGGCGAAAAGAACTCGACGCCTCCGTGGTCGGCGTAGGCCGCTCCGATCACTTCGCCCGAGCGGGACTTCAACGGCATGCAGAGGACGGAACGGATGTTGTAATCGGCGATGCTCTGGCTTGCCTCGAACCGGGGATCATCAGGGGCATCCGTGGAGACGATGAGGTCCGAGGACTGAATGGCCTCCTTGACGATGCTGTGACTGATTTCCGACGCGCTCGAGGCGTCGAGCCTCCTGAAGCAGGCAGTATGCATTCTTGGCTTGCCATCTCGTACCACCAGGACGAGCCCACGCTCTGCTCCCGTAGTTTCCAGCAGACGGTCGACTGTCTGGTTGAGGAATTCATGGGTGTAACCTGATGTCACCTCAGAGTCCATTGCTTCTCCTGTCTCCCTCGGTGGCCCTTCGGCACAGGCCTGGGAACTAGTGAGGCTCAGCTTCTGCGCCTTCCTGAGGTAATGGTCTGCGCCCATCTCCGAGAGAAGCTGTTGGGCCTGGTCCAACTGAGCCCTCCCAGGTGAGATGTTCCCAGTGTCCAGGTGATACTCCGCTGAATCAAGGAGCGACAGGGCGTGCTGCAGGCCTGGGCGGCCTCGCGAAGCATCGACGGCACCAGCAAAGGACTTGGCGGCCTCTTCTCTTCTTTCCAACGCAGCATAGCAGAGCCCGGCGGCTCTTAGGGCTTGGGCGGTGAGATTGCCGGATGGGCCTACGGCGTTCAGGGCGTCCGTCGCGTGTCTGAGGGCCTCAGGGTAGCGCCCTTCTGCCCGTGCCAGTGCAGAATATCTGAGGCCTATCTGAGCAAGCTGTTGTCCGTAGCCCAAAGCCACGTATAGGGTCTGTGCCTCGTTGTAGCAGTCCCCTGCAGCCTGCGTGTCACCCGTATTAAGGTGCGCATTCCCTAATGCGACAAGGTGCCGGGCCTCAGAGTGTACCAGCCCGCGACGACGGTAGATACCAACGAGTTTCTGATTGAGTTGCAGGGATTCCAGGAACTTCCCCTTGTAGGAGCAGACTTCTTGCAGGGAGGCCAGGCACGCGCATAGGTGTTTTCCGTAATCCGCGTCCCGGAAGCCGCTTAGCGCTGTTCTGAGAGCCAGCTCTGCCTCCGTGAACCTGCAGTTCGTCAGGTGGTCGTTAGCCACCAGGAACTCCCCCACGGCGGTGTGGAACTTGTCGCCGATCGAGCTGCAGATCGCGGCCGCGGACTCGACGTACTTCGACGCCCTTGCGTAGTCGCCCTTTTGCCAGCAGAGGTTGGTGAGCTGAAACAGAGGATCGATCTCTCCAGTGGGATCTCCGATCCCCCTGAAGATGCTGGCCGCCTCCAGAAGCGCTCTCTCGGCCTCGGCGTGTCTTCCCAGGACGCACAGGGCAATGCCCAGGTTCTTGTTGAGGCCGCCCCTTTGTTCCGGCGTGAGCCCCGTGAGCTTGAGGCCCTTCTCGGCGTACTGCTGGACCTCTTCGAGATTGCTGGTCCACTTGAGGGCTTCCACGTACTTGCACAGGACCTCTGAGTAGACCTCCTCGCCCGACCCATCGCGGGAATCCACGTCCTCAGTGATGAAGCGCGCCTGCCCATAGGATTCCTTTGCGTCGGTGTACGCATACGCATCCAGGGCAATGTCCCCGGCCCTCAGCAGATGAGGTACGGCTCCCGCGGGCTCGGCGCCTCGGATGAGGTGATCAGCGATTTCCCCCGGGCGGATATCAACGGATTCCTGCCTAAATTGATCGATTTCTTCATCCAACCGGTATATGGATTGGGATGATCTGGCTACATCGCTTCCACAGCAGGTCGAGTTTGAGTGCTCTTAAGATGGTTTCTGGGAAGCGGATGATGATCTGGTGGCCTCCGCGGAC
>JASLMQ010000677.1 GCA_030746455.1 Candidatus Latescibacterota bacterium | reverse complement strand
GCCGGCCCGAGGGGCAACGTGGACGGAGGGTATCCGGTCGCCGTTCAGATGGCCGACGGACGTCTGCTGGTGGCCTACTACTGGCAGCACGACGATCCCGACGTGCCGTGGCACGGTGGGCGCAAGTACATCGCGGGAACGTTCTTCAGGATGGGGTAGGGCAGCGATCATGTCGACTCTGAAGATCAAAGGACGCTACTACAGGCTTTATCCACCAGAGAAGTATCTCGGGCACGCCGAGGAGACGCTGGAGCTGGATACGGATTCGACCGCTTTCCTGGCGGTGGACGTCTACGGCCTGGGCTTCTCACCGGATGACCACGGAGAGGCGCATCCCTATCCCACGATGGGCCTGCCTGAGAGCTTCGAGGTCGAGAAGGACATCGTGGTCAACCACATCTGTCCGGCAATGGACGCGGCACGGCGTGCGGACCTGCCGGTGATCTACCTGAACAACAGCGCGCCGCGGATCGCCATCAACCGGTCCGAGCTGGCGAAGACGTGCCTGCGCTCAAACGGCCTGGACTGGGAGGAGTGGGGATCGGAGGATACGGTCGACCCGCGCGAGTATGTGCACGGCAACTCCACGGCGGTGAAGTTCTCGAAGGTGGTCGAGCCGCAGGAGGGGGATTACCTCGTCCGCAAGCACGCCTACAGCGGGTTCTTCGAGACCCGCCTGGATGGCCTGCTCCGCAATCTCAACATCAAGACGCTGGTCTGCGTGGGGTTCGCGCTCGACATCTGCCTGCACTGCACGATGGTCGATGCGATGAACCTGAACTACCAGGTCCTCCTGCTTCGAGACTGCGCAATGGCGATGGAGTTGCCCGGAGAGCTGGAGGGCCTGGCCTTTACCAAGCGGATGGTGCTGTGGACCGAGTACTGCGTGGGCCACTCGGCGACCTCGGCGGATTTCATTGCCGCGTGCGATGCGTGCGAGGGGGCCAGCGGATGAACGCAGATCCCGAACTGGAGACCCGAAACACAAAGGGGGGATGATGGCCGGGACGTGGAAGCCTGAGCCGGAGCTGCTGGCGTCACTGGACGATGCGCTGCCCGGCCTCCTGGATTCGCAAAAGGACAACGGGCAGTTCGGCACGGAGCCGTGGGTCTGCGGCGACCAGAGCGTGCTCCTGTCGCTCGCGGCGGCCTGGAGCCTCGAGCGGAGCACGCATCACCGCAGCGAGGAGGTGCTTCGGGCGATCGTGAAGGGCGGAGACGCGCTGATCGACGCTCAGGATGATGAGGGGAAGTGGACCTTCCGCAAGAAGGACGGGTCCACGTGGGGCCAGACGCTGATGCCGTGGACCTACAGCCGGTGGATTCGGGCCTACGCCCTCGTGAAGGAGGCGATGGCGGAGGAGGAACGGGCCCGGTGGGACGCGGCGCTCCAGCTGGGATTCGAGCAGATCGCCCGAACCGCGCTGGGCTCGGTGCACAACATCCCCGCGCATCACGCGATGGCGCTTTTCTGCGCGGGGGAGGTGTTCGGGAAGGAAGACTGGGAAGCGCAGGCGCGGGCCTTCATGCAGGACGTCGTTGCGGCCCAATCTCCGCACGGCTGGTGGCCTGAACACAAGGGCCCGGTGGTTGCCTACAACTTCGTGTACGCCGAGGCACTGGGAATCTACTACAGTCTGTCGGGCGACGACGGGGTGCTGGCAGCGCTCGAGCGGGCCGCGCGCTACCACGCCAGCTTCACCTATCCGGACGGCAGCATGGTCGAAACGGTGGACGGGCGCAACCCCTACCACGGGGGGATGCGCCTCGGGAACGTGGGGTTCACCCACACGTCGCCGGGGCGTGGGTATCTGGCGCAGCAACATGGCTTCCATCTGGCGGCGGGGAATCGGTTCGCCCCGGACCACGCGGCCCAGCTTCTGCTGTACGGCGCGGAAGGGGAGACGGAGCCCACGGCAGCGGGCCAGGCACATCATCGCTATGAGATGGGTGACGAGGCACTGGTTCTCCGCCAGCGACCGTGGTTCGCGAGCCTGTCGGCGCTCACGGTCGAGATCCCGCAGAATCGGTGGGGCCAGGACCGACAGAACTTCGTCAGCGTGTACCACGATCGCACGGGCCTGATCGTGGGCGGGGGCAACACCAAGCTCCAGCCGCTGTGGAGCACCTTCACGATTGGCGACCCCTCCCTGCTGCGGCACGAGCCGGGCGACGAGAGCCCCGATTTCAGCCCTCGGGGCGGCCTGGTCCACGTGCCGACCTCGGCATCGCATCGATCCGATGGTGATGTCTGCACGGTGTCGCTCGACTACGGCCTCGAGCAGTGCGATGTCGACCTCGAGGCTCTAAGCGACTCGGAGATGAGGCTGACCTGTCGGTCCACGTGTGCTTCCGGGATGGCGGTCGAGGCGCACGTGACCCTCATTCCCCACGTGGGTGAAGAGATCGGGTTCGCCTCCTGCAATGACCAGGTGCTGGGGGAGGAGCCGGTCGAGCGGTCCGGCGAGGCCTGGATGACGCACGCAGGCTGGCGCCTCACGCTTCCCGAGAACGCCCGAGTGGTGTGGCCCGCGCTGCCGCATAACCCCTACAGGAAGGGGGGCGAGGCCACAATCGAGGAGGCGCGACTTGTGGTTGTGGTCCCGCTCTCGAAGGACGTCGGGGAACACACGCTCACCCTCCAGGTCCTGTAGGCACCCAAGCCAGTCGATGAGAGGGCCCGCACGATGAAGGTCACCAAGGTCGACGCAAGAGTGCTCGCCATTCCCAACAAGGAGCCCTACTACTACAGCCAGGGCACGGGCCAGGGGGTCAACTGCGTGCTGGTCGAGGTAGAGACCGACGAGGGGATCAAGGGGGTCGGTGAGGGATGCGGCGACCGCTCGGCCGAGGCGATCGTGGGCGTGGTCCGCGAGGCAGCGCGCGCGATCGTGGGCGAAAGCCCGTTCGACATCGAGCCGTTTCTCCATCGGGTATACCGGACGGGCAAGTGGGACGACATGCGCCGGTTCGCCAACCAGGCCCTGGCCGGGGTGGAGATGGCGCTGTGGGACATCGTGGGCAAGGCGTGCAACCAGCCGGTGCACCGGCTGTTGGGCGGGAAGCTTCACGAGAGATCCAGCTGCTTCGCCTTCCTCCAGGGAAACACGCCTGAGAAGCTCGCGGAAGACACGCGGATGTGGCGCGAGCGCGGGTTCCACGTGATCTACGTGAAGGTCGGGCTCGGGCGGGAGCGGGACCTCGCCTGCGTTGCCGCCGTGCGGGAGGCCGCGGGCACCGAGACCAAGCTGCGTGTGGATGCCAATCAGGCCTGGCAGGTGGGCGAGGCCGTCGGTATGCTCAATGCCCTGGCGCCGTACGACATCGAGTTCGCCGAGCAGCCCGTGCACTGGACCAACCTGGACGGGATGGCGCGCATCCGCGCGGCAGTGCCGATGCCCATCGCGATCGATCAGGGGTGTTTCACCGAGTACGAGGCGCTGGCCGCGATCCAGAAGAGGGCCGCCGACGTGATCACGGTGGGCATGCACGAGGCCGGCGGCATCCTGGGGATGAAGAAGGTGGCTACCGTTGCCGGTGCCGCGGGAGTACCGATCTGCCGGCACGGGGTGATGGGGGAGACCGGGATTACGTCGCTCGCGTCGCTGCAGGTCCTGGCGTCCATCCCGAACCAGACCGACGGTCACCAGGTGATGCACCAGCTCCTGGAGAACGACATCGTGGCCGAAGGGCTTCTCGAGTTCGAGGACGGCCACCTTGCGGTTCCCGAGCGTCCGGGGCTGGGAGTCGAGCTGGACACCGACATGGTAGAGCGCTATGCACGGCGCTATGAAGAGAAAGGTCCCTACCACAACGTCTAGCCGCGGGATCCCCGGCTGCCGGTCCGCAAGCTTTGGGGCGTGATGAGCAGAGGTCGTGATGTCAGGAACAGATGGGCGAGGCTATTCGTACTGTTTCGTGATCGTGGCGGCGATCTTCATCACCGCGCTGCTCACGGCAAACATCGCCGCCGTGAAGGTGGTGTGGATCTTCGGCCTGGCCATGCCAGCGGGGATCGTGGTCTTCCCGATCAGCTACATCGTCGGGGACGTACTCACCGAGGTCTACGGCTACCGCGAGGCCCGGCGCGTGATCTGGCTCGGGTTCCTGTGCAACCTGATCCTCGTGGGGGCGATCTGGGTGGGGAAGGTCCTTCCGGCCGCTCCCTTCTGGGACGGCCAGGCGGCGTACGAGCGCATCCTGGGGTTCACCCCGCGGCTGCTGGCCGCCTCCTCGCTGGCCTACCTGGCGGGGGAGTTCGCCAACTCGATGGTGCTCGCGCGGATGAAGGTGGCCACGCAGGGGCGGTGGCTCTGGATGCGCACGATCGGGTCCACGCTGGTGGGTCAGGGGCTCGACTCGCTCGTGTTCATCGTGGCGGCCTTTGCGGGGGTCGTGCCCACGGGGGCGCTCGCGGGCATGATCGTCACCCAGTGGCTTCTCAAGTCCGCCTACGAGGCCCTGGCGACTCCGATCACGTACAAGACCGTCGGTTTTCTCAAACGCAGAGAAGGCCTCGATGTCTACGATGTGGACACACGGCTCAATCCATTCGTTGTAGGCGATGCATAGGGACGGGATGAGACCATGCTCAAGCAGACCGAAGCGGTGCTGGTGATCGTCGATGTGCAGGGCAAGCTGGCCGAGCTGATGCACGACCGGGAGCGGCTCTACAAGAACCTGTCGATCCTGATCCAGGGCATTCAGGCCATGGAAATCCCGGTCCTCTGGCTGGAGCAGTATCCCAAGGGACTGGGGCCGACCATTCCCGAGGTGGCCGACCTGCTGCCAGATCAGAGTCCGATCGCCAAGACCTGCTTCAGCGGGTGTGGACAGCCGGACTTCGTGGAGGCGCTTCGGGCCGTCGGCCGAAAACAGGTGCTGGTGGCCGGCATCGAGGCTCACATCTGCGTGTACCAGACCGTGCGGGATCTCCTGGAATCGGGCTACGACGTGGAGGTGGCGGCCGATGCGGTGTCTTCGCGCGTGCCGGAGAACCGTCAGATCGCACTGGACAAGATGGTCCGTGCAGGGGCTGAGCTGACCTCCGTTGAGATGGCCCTGTACGAGCTGCTGCGGGAGGCGGGCACGCCGGCGTTCAAGAAGATTCTGCCCCTGGTTCAGTGAGTGCATTCAGACGAAGAGGAGGAGTCCGAGACCATGGAGAAGGTCCGATTCGGTGTGGTGGGGCTTGGGCAGATGGGCACCCGTTTCTCGCGCATCATCTCGGAATCCCCGCGCGCGGATCTCACGGCGGTGGCCGACATCGATCCGGCACGCGTGGAGGAGACCATCGGGCAGTGGGGCGGCAGCGGCCACGGCGACGTGGAGACGCTGCTTTCGGATGCGGGCGAGGTTGACGCCCTGGTGATCGCCACGCCTGACCAGCTGCACGTGGAGCCCTCGGTCGCCGGGGCCCGCGCGGGAAAACACCTCTTCGTGGAGAAGCCCCTCGCCTTCACGGAGGGGGACTGCCGCACGATCATCGCTGAGGTCGAAGACGCCGGCGTGAAGCTTCTGGTGGGGCAGACGCTGCGCTGGGACCCGCGTTTCTCGTCGGCAAGGGATGCGATTCGCGAGGGCCGGATCGGCGAGCTGGTGCACACCTTCTCGCGCAGGAACAACCCCCACACGGTCGTGCACAACTACAAGGGCCGGGTGTCGATCGCCTACTTCCTCGGCATCCACGACATCGACTTCCTGCTGTGGTCGATCGACTCGAAGGTCAAGCAGGTCTACGCGGCGGGCCGACGGGGGTTCCTGACGGCGCAGGGCTACGATCTGTACGACACGGTCTTCTCGATCCTGACCTTCGAGTCGGGCGTGGTCTCCTGCCTGGAGAATTCGTGGTGGGTGCCTGACAACGCGCCGGGCCGGATGTATGCCCATATGTTCGAGGCGGAGGGAACTTCGGGCGATATCCATCTGATTCCCGAGCAGACTGGCCTGATGGTGCGGGGTGTGGGCTTCTGTGACTATCCCAACGCGGTCTACGCGCCGGAGACCCAGGGACGCTTCGGTGGGGTCTACCGGGACGAAATCGAGCACTTCATCGATTGCATCGTTGCCGACGCGCCACTCGTGGCAACGGGAGCCGAGGCCACCCGCGCGGTGGCGGCGGTGGAGGCGGTGCACAGATCGCTAGAGATAGGGGCGCCAGTGGAGGTTGAGATCTGACCGGAGGCAGCGATCAGCCATCAGCGTTCAGCCTTCAGCTGAACCAGATCAATGGATGCGCAGGATGGCAGCTACCGTGCAGGCGCGGTATGTGACGTCGTTCGCTGACTGCTGAGAGCTGAATGCTGAAGGCTGCTCTTCACCTCTGCCCCCTGCCGGAATTGTACATCCACACAGGAAGCCTCACACTAAGACGTTTAGACGTAGCTATTGGAGAACCGAGACATGGCTGAGAATCTCAGAGACCTGCTGGACGAGAGCTTCGAGAGAAACGCGGACCTGACGGCGGTCCGGGTCCTCAGGCAGTCGGACCAGCAGGGAGACCGAGGGCTGACGTATGCGCCGACCACCTACCGGCAGCTCAAGGAGCAGCGGGATCGGCTGGCCTCCGGCCTAGCCCAACAAGGACTGGTGAAGGGACAGCGGGTGGGCGTTTTGACCGACGGGGGCCTGGAGCCCGTGCTGGTCTTCCTGGCCGCGGACATGCTGGGCCTCTCGTCGGTGCCTCTCTGCTGCAAGCTCCCGGACGACATCCTGGTCCATAACATCAACCGGTCGGGGATCGCGCTCCTCTTTGTCGATCCGAGCAACCTGGATCAGATCGAGCGCGTCAGCGACCGTCTGGACGATCCGCCGCAGGTGGTCCTGACCGAGGGCGAGGGCCGGGGTGCGCGAACGTTCTTCGACCTGATGAAGGCAGGGGGCAATTCCCCTCCCCCCCAGGTCGAGCTGGGCCCGGACGATGAGTCCAAGGTGGTCTTCACCTCCGGAAGCTCGGGGATGCCGAAGGGCGTGATCCAGACCCACCAGAACATCGTCGACAATGTCCGTTCGGTGTGGAGCAGCATTTCCGAGCGGGAGCCGACGATCCTGTTCAAGTCGGCGCCGGACTATCACACGCTGGGTATTCTCAACATCTACTATCCCCTGGCCAAGGGCTGGACGCTGGACCTACCCCGGTCGCCCGACCGGGTGCTGTCCGACATCCGGCACGCAGAGCCCTACGCCTTTCTGACCGTCCCACTCGTTCTCGACAAGGTCTACGGAAATGTCCGCAAGGAGATCGATGCGGGCGGTGCCAAGGGATGGCTCGTCGGACGGGCGGTGCGTGCGAAACAGAGGATCGCGCGCGGCGGAGCCTCTCTTGGAGACTACCTGGTCCAGGGGATGATCGGACGCAAAGTGGTTGCCCAGATCAAATCCAAGCTCTCCGAGCGCGTGGGAAACAGGCTGGAGCTCCTGATCGTGGGGGCCGCCAAGGCCGATCCAGAGGCCCTGGACTTCTTTCAGGACGTCCTGGACATCAAGACCCTCGAAGGCTACGGCGTTACGGAGTGCGCGCCTTTGATCGCGGTCAACACCCTGGAGGCCCGGAAGGTGGGATCCGTGGGGAGGCCGCTGATCCGGGTGAAGATCGTTCGTGAGGACGGGGAGGAGATCGGGCACGGGGATCCGGCAACGGGGACCTATCAGAGCTCGGAGGGCGAGGCCGGAGAGCTCTGGGTCTCCGGGACCCACGTGATGCGCGGCTACCTCGACGATCCGGAGCAGACGCAACAGGCCCTGGTGGATGACGAGGAGGGTCGAACCTGGTATCGGACGGGCGACCTGTTCGACATCGACGGGGAAGGATTCCTCACCTTCAGGGGGCGGCTCGGCCGACAGTTCAAGCTCCGGAACGGCGAGTTCGTGAATCCCGAGCTCCTGGAGCGGATCTACGCTCGGGTTTCGCTGATCGAGCACGTGCTGGTCTGCGGCGACCAGAGCCGGACGTATCCTCTGCCCCTGGTGACGGTGAACGCCGACGAGGCGAGGATCCAGACAGACATTCCAAACCTACCGGAGAACGATGATGACGCCCTTCGGAGGCATCCGGCCATCGCCGAACGGATCCGGGAGCTGCTGCTCAAGGAGGCCACCATCGCGGGGCTGCCCGGCCACGAGCGGCCACAGAGGGTGCTGGTCGCACCGGAGCCGTTGACCGAGGAAGCGGGTACGCTGACCCGGGGACTGAAGAAGCTCGTGCCCAAGGCGATTCTCGAGCGATATCGGCAGGAGATCGAGGAAGCGTACCAGAGCTAGAGGAGGCAGGAATGCCCACCGTTACTGCAGACGAGCTTCAGCGGATAGGACGCGAGGTCTACGAGAAGGTCGGCGCGACCCCAGAGGAGGCCCGGATCGTGGCCGACAAGCTGGTCGAGTCGAACCTCGTCGGTCACGATTCCCACGGGGTGCTTCGGCTCCCACAGTATGTCGCCGGGGTGGAATCGGGCCAGATCGTCCCGGGGGCCAGCGCCGAGGTGGAGGAGGAGACCGCCGCGACGGCCGTGCTGAACGGCAACTGGGGCTTCGGGCACGTCACGGCCGCCGAGGCCATGCGGATTGCCGTGGAAAAGGCCAGGACCTCTTCGGTGGGTCTGGTCACCGTCCACCAGTGCAACCACGTGGGGCGGGTCGGCGGGTATCCGTCCTATGCGGTCGAGCACGACATGGTCGGGATGATGACGAACAACGGACACGGGGCCGATCTGGCGATGGCACCGTGGGGTGGCACCGGACGGATCCTTCCGGCCAACTGCGTGGCGATGGCATTTCCGAGCGATCGGGAGTTCCCCGTCGTGCTGGACTTGACCACGGCCGTGGCGGCCGGGGGCAAGGTGCGCGTCGCCCTCGCCCGCGGAGAGGAGACGCCTGAAGGGTGGCTGGTGGACGCCGACGGCAACCCGACGACCGATCCCAACGTCTACATCAATGAGCCTAAGGGTTCGCTGGTGCCCTTCGGAGGACCGGTGGGGCACAAGGGGTCGGGGCTGGCCTTCGCGATCGACATCCTGTCCGGGGCGCTCTCCCCTGCCGGGTGCTCGCGGGCCAACTCGGAGGTGACCGGCAATGCACTCTTCGTGCAGGTGATCCGGATCGACGCGTTTCGCAAGCTGGATGACTTCAAGGCCGAGGTAGGCCGTTTCATCGATTTCGTCAAGTCCGCGAAGCCGGCCCCCGGGTTCGACGAGGTCCTGGTTCCGGGCGAGCGTTCGCATCGGACGCGCGAGGAACGGCTGAAAAACGGTATCCCCGTGGACGACACGGTGTGGGGAAGGCTCCAGGAGTTGGGCGAGAAGCTG
>JASLMQ010000676.1 GCA_030746455.1 Candidatus Latescibacterota bacterium | reverse complement strand
GTCCGCGGAGGCCACCAGATCATCATCCGCTTCCCAGAAACCATCTTAAGAGCACTCAAACTCGACCTGCTGTGGAAGCGATGTAGCCAGATCATCCCAATCCATATACCGGTTGGATGAAGAAATCGATCAATTTAGGTTGGAATCTCGTCAGAGCGTCATATCATGCCGTCTCCATCTATCGATAGCCACTGGAGAGACGATGAAGATCGTGTTAGACAAAGCCAGCCAGATGGATGACGGCGTGCGGTTCGTGACCAGCCTGGATCACATGGGCCGACTGGGCCTGTTCGCGCTGGCGGGGGGGGGCCCCTGGAACGGCAGAGAACTCGTCCCTGCGTGGTTCGTGGATGAGCTGGAGACGAAACAGACGCGAAACATGCAGGTGAACTAAGAAGGACCGAATGACGGCATCGCCCACATGCGTGAGCACCGAGACCGGTTCCCGGAGTGCCCTTACGGCTACCTGACGTGGACGAATTCGGACGGGGACTACTTCCCCGGGGCCGATCCGAAGTGGGTGCACGGGGCGGGAGCGGGTGGCACCTACATCCTGTGGAATCGAAGCCACGGGATCGTGTTCGCTTCGGCCGGTATCCGGATGCATCCGTCGAAGGACAGTGTGCCGCAGCACATCGAGGCATGCCTCCGGTAGGCAATGGCTCGGGCGAGGGTGTTGGCGGAGGCATGCACCCATCCTTTCCACAAAGGCGGTAGACATGATACGGGGAGAAAGCTTCGAGCTGTGGGATAGAGGGACGCCGATGCCGTCCCTGGAAGGCGTTCCGTACCTGGACAGGGTCACCCATGTGTACGTTCATCGGGCATGCGAGGAATACCATTTCCTGCACGGAGCCGCCATCGCGCATCACGAGGGAGTACTCTTCACCTCGTGGGAGAACAGCCCGATCTACGAGAACAGCTCCGGTGCGACGTTGCGCGGACGCCGCTCGCACGACAACGGCTTGACCTGGGGCGACGTGGAAGTGATCGCCCCGGAGCTCGAGGGCGACGAGAGGCACAGCCACGGAGCGTTCCTTTCCCATCAAGGGAAGCTCTGGGCGTTTGCCTCCCGCTACGGGGGTCTCAGGGAGGTTCGATTCAATCCGGATGTCGCATTTCCGGACATCAGGACCGAAGCCTTCGTGCTAGATGAGCAGACCGACCGGTGGGAGTCACAGGGCACAGTCGCCGGGGACATCTACCCGTACGACGAGCCGATGCGGATGGACGATGGCAACTGGATCATGGCCGGCATGAACTCCCTCACGTATCCGGTAGTGGCGATCAGCCACGGCGATGACTTCACCAGTTGGGATACGGTCGCAATCCCGGCGCCGGACAGGTTCTATTTCAATGCCCTGTCCGGGTTCGCGGCCATCTGCGTGGCGGAGACCACGGTCATCCCGGAGGGCGACGAGGTGCTGGCCTATATCAGACCTCAGAAACCCAACTGGGATCCGGTGGTGCTGGTATCGGTCAGCAAGGACTTCGGCCGCACATGGTCTGAGATCCGGGAGAGCAATTTCTCGGCCCACATGACGAAGGTGTATGCGGGCAAGCTCAGCACCGGGCAACGCTACCTGATCGCCAACCAGGGCAACAACCGTCACTCGCTGGTGATTGCGGTGAGTCGTCCGGACCAGAAGACCTTCAGCAAGATCTGGAAGATCCGTCACGGACTTTCCGCTCAACCCCGCTTCCCGGGCCAGTCGGGCAAGGGCCCTCAATGGTGCTATCCCTACGCGATCGAGCACGATGACAGCCTGTACGCCGTCTACTCGGTGACCAAGGAGGACTGCGAGCTCTCGATCATCCCGCTCGAGGCATTGTCGTAGCGCGGGGGCTGGCTGGGCTGCAAGACGGGTAGTATCGACCTTCACCAGGGAGGACATTCACGATGGCGGACGAGACGGGTTTCACACCTGTGGATGAGCACCATCCGGACAGTATCAAGCTGGCACACACTATTTCGTCGGAGGCAAGCGACGAGGACTTGCTGTTTCTCAAACAGATCGGCCTGCGCTGGGTACAGGTTTCCTGGGGATCCCAGATCCCTGATGTGGATCAGATGCGAAGCGTCCAGAAGCGACTGGCAGACTACGACATAGAGATCTGCAGCGGCTCACACGCCGCCTCCGGATCCCTCACAGTCCAGCTGGGACAGCCGGGACGGGATGAGGATATCGAGACCTACTGCACCTTTCTCCGAGCGCTCGGAACCCTCGAAATCCCGATCTGCGTCTACAGCTTTCATCCGGCCAATACGTATACCACGCACCACGTGGAACGGCGGGGCTACACCGCGCGGGCATTCGACACCGACGTATTCAGGACACAGGTGGAGAAGAACCGGTTCGAGAGGACCTACACGGTCGAGGAGATCTGGGATTGCTACACCTATTTCATCCAGGCGGTGCTGCCGGTGGCGGAGGAGGCGAACGTCACCCTGGCGCTGCACCCCGATGACCCGCCGATCGAGACGATGAACGGTGTGGGCAAACTGATCACGCACTATGACGGCTACCGGCGGGCGGAGGTGGTTGCCTGCGGGAGCAAGAACTGGGGGTTGCTGTTCTGCGTGGGGACGTGGTCCGAAGGCGGAGACCGGATGGGCAAGGATGTATTCGAGATGATCCAGGATTTCGGGGGCAGAGGCAGGATCGCCGAGGTGCATTTCCGAAATGTGAGTTCACCCCTGCCCTACTTTGAAGAGACTTTCCTAGACGACGGCTACATGGATATGGCGCAGGTGATGCAGGCCTTGCGCCGGGTGGGTCTCAACGGCCCGGTACTGCCGGACCACATTCCCCGGCTGGTGGACGATGAAAACCGCCGGTCGGGACTGGCGTACTGCATCTCCTATATGAGGGCGCTGCTACGCCGCGGAGAGGAGTAGCCCATGCCTGCAGATCGTGCGCAGTTCAGGAAGGCCGTCCAGTCGTACTTCGCGAAGATGGATCGCTGGACCCCCGGCCCGGAGGGCTTTGCCAACCTCTGTCGCGACGCCCTTGGGGTCGACGAGGTCGCCCGCAAGGCGAAGCGGTATCCCAGGGTCATCCAGAGGGCAGCCGACCAGGCCCGATGCAAGCTGGACGGCAGCACGGGTCCGGACCGGCTTCGGCGCCAGGCAACTTCGAGGATGAGCGACGCCGCTTTCTACTATCTCTTCACGGGGGACCGGAAGGCCCTGGGCTGGGCAAGGGAGGCGCTCGACGTCCTCGACAGCTTCGAGCGTCCCCACTTCTGCCACATCACCCTGATCGGCAGTACCGACGTCGACCTCCAGACCGCCGGCGTCACAAGGGCGCTCTCGGCGATGAAGGCCTGTTTCGCGGACATCCTGGATGCCGAGACCGCCCGTCGTCTGAACCGCATGGCCATCAAGCGCTGCCTGATGCCCGGGCTCGAGGCCCAGCGAACCCGCAGGTACTTCTGGACCCATTGCACACACAACTGGCGCAGCGTGGTGGCCGGCAGCTTCGCGATGGGGGCCATGGCCTTCGCCGACGTCTTCAGCGACTGGCGGGAACTCATCGAGTACGGCATCGAAGGCGTCCTGGTCGTTCTGGAGGACGGCGATCGCGCTGGGGGCTGGCAGGAGGGACCGGGCTACTGGGAGTATGGCATCGGTCACTGCGCCGAGTTCGCCTGGGCGCTCAAGCTGTTCACCGGGGGCAAGGTCGACCTCTTCCGACACCGCTACCTGAAGAACACGGGGGACTTCCGAATCTATATGACAACGGCCCCCGGCCGCGTCTGGAATTGGTCCGACGGCGGCAAGACCGCCGGCAGCTCTCTGACCCTCTGCATCCTCGCGCGCGAATTCGGCAACGTGGCGTATCAGGCTGCTGCCTTGCGGGGAGGCGTCGCATCCATCAGTCACCTCTTCCATCTGGACCTCGACCTGAAGGGGGATCCTCCCAACCAGAAGAACGGATTCCCCCTGACGAAGGTCTTCCCCGACATCAACGTGAGCGTTATGCGGACCGGATTCGGAAGAGACGACACCTTTGTTGGCGTCAAGGGCGGCACGATCGGGGCCGGTGTCAACCACGAGCACGAAGACCTGGGATCGGTCACCATCCACGCCGGGGGACGCGAACTCCTCGCCGAAATCGAGCGCTGGCCTTACGCGCAGCACAAGGGTGTCGCCGGTGGGTTCTTCGACCGCCGGGGGCGGCGCTGGGACTACGATGGCAATGCCGTCGACGGGCACAACCTGGTGGTACTGGAAGGGCGCTATCCCCCCTTCACAAGCGAAACGACTGCGCGTGTCCAGCATGCGGACCTGGCGCGCGGCTGCGAGCTGGTCTCCGTCGATGCCACGGCCATGCACAAGGCTCTCGCCCGTCGGGTCCGGCGCTACGTGATCTACCTGCGCCCCGATCTCGCCCTGTTCGTGGACGAAATTCACGCCCGGGAGAGCATACGGGCCCGCTGCCTGTTCCACTACCTGGACCGTGTGGAGATCGAGGACGACCGATTCACGATCGCCTCGGGAGGCGCGCGCTTGGATGGGGTCTCGCTGCACCCGGCGACAGAGCACAACGTCATCATCGGCAACGACCGGAGGAAGATCGCCTATCACACGGAGAACGGTCTCCAGCACCTCGCCAATGACTACATCTACACCTCGAACCTCCACCGCTCAAAGGACATCGTCTTCGTAACGGGCCTCCACTTCGGGCGCAAACCGTTGCCGGACGTCAAGTGGACCCTCGAGGGCCACCCTGTGGAGGACACTCGCTTCAGCGTCAACGTCCGCCGTGGACGGAAGACGGCCCGGTTCCGGATCGAGCTTGGCGCGGCGAAGCTGGAGCGGAGGATCCGATTGGCGAAGTAGCTCGATACGTTCCTGAATGCAA
>JASLMQ010000675.1 GCA_030746455.1 Candidatus Latescibacterota bacterium | reverse complement strand
TTCAGCTCCCTGCGTCTTCGGCAGAACTGCATGCAGATGCGATAACTCACTCAGCTCCTCCGTCGCCTCTCACCGAGATTGTGGTTACACGTCCGCTAGAACCCTCCCGCGTCGCTCCTGCTGACCGTGCGATCGGGGAGCTCGATTGTGGCCATCCGGTCCGAGGCCGCGCGATCCAGGGCCGAGTCCTTCGGTACCATGGCTGCAGCATCGGGAATGTGGACGCCGAGCTCGTAGCCGCCCGTCCAGGTCCGTCTCAGGGAGAGGGCGGCGTGCGATAGCGCTCCAAAGTGGAGAGAGAACAGGCGCCGCCACCGAAGGCGTCGGCGGGGGGAATGCTTGAGGATCTCCCCCAGGTCGACTTCGTGGGCGTCACGAAGGACGTCGTCTGTGAATTCGACGGGGATCTCGGACCGGATCAGGTCGAGGTTCTCGTCCTCGCTCCATACTCCCTTACTCGCCAGCAGCTCGAAGGCGCGCCGCTGCCTGGATTTCGAACCCGGCGACGCTTCCGCGAGGATCGCGCGAGCCTGTTTCCTGTCCCGTGCTTCGTCTCCCCACAGGGCGAACTGGCGGATCTGCTCCAGCCAGTGCAGCTGCTTCTCGGTGAGCGTGCCCGGGTCAAAGGCTTCATCGGACCCGGAGGCCAACCAGTTGAGGAATTCATCCCACTCCTCATCCAGGGCCTTCCGGCCCTCCAGCGCGTGCTTGCGGTTCCGGACCTCCTCCGAAGCCAGCGGCAGGTAGGCCCTGTTTGTGTCGGCGGTGAAGTGGGGGCAGCCGGCCTCCAGGTGCATGCACAGAGCAGCCCAGCGCGAGGCATCGATCTCTCCGTCCCAGTAGAGCGATCCGATGTCGGAGACGGACAGCGGCGTGCCGTCCTCTCTCACGATCTCCCAGACCTCCTCGAGGTCGATGTGCGAACTGAGTGCGCGTACCGATGCGGCATAGGTCCTGAACAGGTTGCTGTCATCCGAGGCGATGGCGCCGGTCAGGTAGATGAGCGCCCTTCGTCGGACAGTGAGGCACCGACGGTCCTCCGCGACTACGGTGAGCGTCTTGCGCTGCAGCTCCTGACAGTAGCCCAGCATCGGGCGCTTCCGGTAGCGGAAGAGCACGATTTCGTTCGTCTCGGGTGTCCCCTGCCAGCGGCCCTTCGGAACCTGTAAGGGGGCCTTGGGATCGCCCTGACGGTGGAATTCCTCCTGTACGGGGGGATGCCGATCCCTTCGGCGGCGGCGGGAAGCCCGTTTGTCCCTCGGATGGGGGGCGAAATGCCCCACGTAGTGCTCATCCGGCACGTTGTCCCCTTCGCGCTGGATGACGAAACCGTAAACCCGCTTGACGAAGTTGGCGTAGTAGTAGATGAACCGGTTGGCGACTGTGATCTCTTTGTTCCACAGGTCCATAGGATGTCCTCCGGAGATCGACTGCGCCCTTGGTGACGGAGCGACTCAAGGATGAGACTCGATCATCTATTCGACCGCCCGCGGGAGGATCGTGTTTCACCCGTGACGGTGCGCTCGCTCTACATGCTATCCGTCTCCGCCGATAGTTCGAAGGCGGGTGCTGAGGAGGTCCAGATACTCCTCCTGAAGCTTCAGGTTCTTCTCCTCGGCGGCAACCAGCGCCTTCTGGCTGTTGAGGAGCGCCTTTTCGATGGCCTCCGCCTTCTCGCGCGGCATGCCGAGGTCGATGTTCTGCTGCACCTTGATCTGGAGGCTGTCCCGGAGCGCCTCGAGCCGGGCCGAGGCCGAGTCCCGACTCGCCGCGGCCCGGGAGACCTTCTGCTGCTGGGCTGCGATGCGGGCCTGAAGGTCCTCGGCCTCTTTGTCGCAGCTGGTGAGGATGGCAGCAAGGGTAACGAGAATCGCTATCGATCCCCACCGGGAGCTCCCGCCCGCCCGGGCTCTGCTGCGAGTCATCTTCATACCGCCTCCCTTCGCTTAGAACCTGTGCAGGTTCTTAGAAGTACTGACCCACCCCGACGCTGACCTGCCAGGCGCGGTCGGTGAATCCGTAGGCGAGATCGGCCCTGAGGACCGGATTGTGGTAGACACGTGCAAGGCCCACCCGGGCTCCTGCACCGGCCGCGGCCGAGATCGACCTTCGCGCCAGCCCGGGAGTCCAGGCCTTGCCCGCGTCAAGGAATAGCACGCTGGCAAGGACGAAGCCTGGATGCCTGTAGAGGACCGGCCGGGCCTCCACGTTTGCGATGAACCGACGGGTGCCGTCGAAGCGCCGCGGCGCATAGCCACGGAGGCCCGTTTCGAGTCCCAGGAGCAGCTGCGAGGCGTCTTCGGGCCGGGCCAGGGCATCGAAACGTACGCGAAGGCCGAGTGTATGGATCTCCCTGACGTGCAGGTACGTGGTTAATTCGGCGTGAGAGACCAGGTTGGTGAAGGCGCTTCGGCCGCGTCGGGCGCCGAGATACAGCGAGATGAATGCGTAGCTATTCGGGAGTGGCTTGAAGTGGGGAGAGATCTGTGCCTGAAGAACACCAAAGCTTCGGTCGGATCCGAAGGCCAAGTGGGAGAGACCTGCACCCAGCGATGCCCAGCTCCCGATCTGGAGGTCCTCGGTACGCCCCAGGTCGTGGATGAAGCGCACCCTCTCGTATCGGGGCCGCCAGATCAGGAGACCCAGGCTCGGAATCACTCGGCGTCGATCGGTCGGGGCGTAGGTGGTGCCGGGCTCGGGGGCGAACCTCCGGTCGGAGACGCTCAGCCCGGCCCGAGGCCGGATCTTGACCCGGTCGCCGTAGGAACGGGAGATCCACATGGTTCCGCTGTCCAGGCGATCGGAATATCGATGGGTCAGGATCTGGCTGGTGTAGAGGCGCTCGATCCGCTGGCGGGTGTTCAGAGAAAGCCCGTAGGACCATTGGGTGGAGAGCGAGTAGTAGGGATGAGAGACGGTGGCCCCGGCCTCGTGACCCTCGGCACCCGCGCCGACGGTTGTCGTGAGGGCGTGGCGCGAATCGAGAAGCCTGGGGGCCCTGTAATAGGCCCTGGCGTACCCGCCGGAGACGGCGTCACGCTCCACGGTGATCTCGGCTATCTGGCCGCGGCCCAGAAGGTTGTAGTCCAGGGCGATGAGGCCGTAGCTGAGCTCGCCGGGGGCCCCGGAGATCCACGGCGAGAGGGCGCGGGAATAGAGATCCTGGACCTCCACGGCGACGTCCGCGGCCCCGTCCGCCTCGCGGACCCGGATCCGCGCCCGCCCCAGGTAGTACAGGCGCCGGAGGTTCCTTTCGGTTTCTGCCACGAGGCTGGAGTCCAGAGGCTCACCCTCTGAGAACAGGAGCTCGCGGCGGATGACCTCCGTCCGGGTGCGGACGTTGCCCTCTATCGTGATGCGACGGATGGTGGGGGGATCTGGCGCCGGGTTTTCGGCGCGGACCTGGGGTGCCAGGACCAAAATGAGGCCGAAGAGCGACAGGATCGGCCCCAGTATTTTCTGGGGTCGCAGCACCTGGGCACCCGGAAAGGGACTCCTGGAGGGTAGCGTTTGGGGGGATGCGGCGGGCCGGTCGTGCGATCAGCCGTCCCGCTCGAACCAGGCCTGGAACCGGGTCCGGTAGGGGGCAGACGCAACGCCCTTCTCGGTGATGATGGCGTTGACCAGCCGGTTGGGCGTGACATCGAAGGCCGGACTGTACACCTTCACGCCATCGGGCGCCGTCTGCCTTCCGAATCCGTGCGTGATCTCCGACGGGTCGCGCTCTTCGATGGGGATCTGGTCACCCTCCGGGAGGGTCATGTCTATGGTAGAGAGGGGGGCCGCCACGTAGAAGGGGACGCCGTGCTCGCGAGCGAGGATGGCCACGCCGTAGGTGCCGATCTTGTTGGCCACGTCGCCGTTGGCTGCGATCCTGTCCGACCCGACGATGACGCAGTCGACGTCTTTCTGCCTGAGGACCGTGGCGGCCATGTTATCGCAGATCACGGTGACGTCCACGCCGCTTTGCTGGAGCTCCCACGCGGTCAGCCGCGAGCCCTGCAGGAGTGGCCGCGTCTCGTCGGCGTACACGGAGATCCGTTTTCCCTCTTCCTCGGCCGCATAGATGACGGCCAGGGCGGTGCCGTAGTCGGCGGTGGCCAGGCCGCCGGCGTTGCAGTGGGTGAGGACAGTCGAACCGTCTTCTAGGAGCTGCGCCCCGTTACGTCCGATCTGACGGCAGACGGCACGATCTTCCTCGAAGATGGTATTGGCCTCCTCGAGGAGGCGATCTCGCACTGCGTGCGGGTCTTGCCCCGCAGCGTCCGCCACGACGCGCTCCATCCGGTTGAGGGCCCAGAACAGGTTCACGGCCGTAGGCCTCGTTCGGGCGAGCCGCTCGATGGCCGCCCTGAGGCCCGACTCGAATTCGACGCCTGCAACCAAGGCCTCGTCCGCGCCAACCACCACGCCGTAGGCGGCCGCGACGCCGATGGCGGGTGCGCCCCTCACCCGAAGGCTCTCGATCGCCTCGGCGACGGTTTCCACATCCCTGCAGTCCAGGTGAAAACGCTCCTCCGGCAGCTTTGTCTGGTCTATCAGGCGGAGCGCGTCGTTCTCCCAGATGAGTGTGGTGACAGGCATGAGGTCCTCTCGGTGTGCCGGCTACTGGGTCTCTACGAGCGGCGGAGCGTCCTCGATCTCCTCCACGGGGGCATCTCCCCACAGACGCTCGAGCCCGTAGAACTCCCTGGCGTCGGGCTGGAAGATATGTACCACAAACTCGACGAAGTCGAAGAGCACCCATTTCCGGGTCTCGTGGCCCTCGGTGTGCCATGGCCGGTGCCCGGACTTCTTCATCCCCTCCAGTACCGAATCGGCAAGGGCCCTGACGTGGGGCTCCGAGTTCCCGGTGCAAAGGAGGAAGTAGTCGGTGAAGTCGGCGAGCTCCCGGAGGTCGAGGAGACGCATGTCCTCTGCCTTCCTCGCCTGGAGGAGTTCGATGCAGTCGTCGATCAGCCTGCGGGTATCGTCGGACAAAACGACACTCCTTATCAGCAGGTTTGGGCGGTCAACGGCCTGGATCGCGCGCCCGCCCGTCGGCCGACCCAGCGGCTTGGCGTGAAGGGGGGAGCCCGAGCCGTCTGTGGTCGCGCCCGATGATGACGGTGACGCCCTCGATGCGGAAGGGGTCCACTACGATCTGCTGGATCTGATTCGGAATGCCCAGGGCCTCGGCCACCTTCCGGGCGTCGTCGGGCTTGCCCACGCGGTCGATGACGATGGACTCGGGGTAGTTGAAGCTCTCGGCGTTCTCAAGGGTAAGAACGTCGAAGCCAAGGGACCGGAGATGGAGACCCACCTTCCGGGCGATGCCATCGGTGCCGCACCCGTTGAGCACTTCCACCCGGATGTGGGTGTGGATCGGCCCCTCGGGCCTGACCGGCTCGGACCGCTGCTGCCAGCGATCCTGCAGGCCCAGATAGGCCAGCACGATGGCCACGAGTCCCAGCAGCCACCAGAACCTACCCATTGGGAGCCCCGTAACAGCAGAACGGGACTCCGTGCGGCCTGTGCGCGCAGGTGTCCCGTTCTAGTTCATACATCGATCGACTGACGAATCCCGAAGCAGGCTCAATACCGGTAACCCCTCCTGAGACCGTAGTAGTAGGGGGCATTGCTGAACTGTATCTCGATTCTGAACCTTGGGCTGGGCTCATAGAGGAGACCCACAAAGGGAACGACTATTCGTGCGCTCCCGCCTCGGGAGGAGCCGTAGAGGGCGTTGCCGTAGGTGCTGTGCTCGATCCCGACCTGCGCGTGCACCGTCAGCGGCTCGGACGCCTTGTAGGTGATGGTGTTCAGGTAGTAGTTGGTGAGCCCGCTCCCGTATCCGCCGGACGAAAACGACATCCCCACTGTGTGCTGGAACGTCAGCCGCTTGGGGTCGAACAGGCCCTGGAATTGGGTCTGCTTGCCCAGTCCCAGCGGATCATCCGCCTGGGGTGCGAGGCTACCCGTGCTCTGGGCCGTCCGAGCGGGAATCCCAACGTCTGCTGGCGCGGATGCCGCGGCGCATATGAGTACCGCGATGGCAATTGCGAGTGACCTGACCATAGCTGTCTAGCCCTTCCTCCCGGCTGGGAATCCAGTTAATGCCGGCGCTTTGAGATAGAATACGACAATCAGAATCTTGTGTCAAGGGGGTTCGCCGGTCCACTGGATAGCAGACGCTTGAGGCCGGAGGAGGGTTCCAGGGCCTCGCCTGAGCAGCCTGTTGGATGGGTCGGTGCCCAGGGCCCGGGCAGGTGGTAGAGTGGGCGCTCGTGGCGGCGTTCAGCGTGACATCAGGGCGGCGAATTCCTCGAAGAGGTACTCGGCGTCGTGAGGGCCCGCACTGGCCTCGGGGTGGTACTGGACGCAGAAGAGTGGCAGCTCCCGGTGCCGGAGGCCCTCGAGGGTCCCGTCGTTGAGGTTCACGTGGGTCAGCTCCACGGCCTCCTGGTCGAGCGATTCGATGTCGACGGCGAAGCCGTGGTTCTGGGACGTGATCTCGACCTTTCCCGTGGCGATCTGCTTGACGGGCTGGTTCGCACCCCGGTGGCCGAACTTGAGCTTGTAGGTCCGTCCGCCCAGGGCGAGCCCGAGGAGCTGATGGCCCAGGCAGATCCCGAAGGTGGGGAGTTGCTGTATCAGCGTGCGGATACTGTCCACCGCATAGGTCAGCGGCTCGGGATCCCCGGGGCCATTGGAGAGGAAGATGCCGTGGGGATCGGTATCCAGGAGCTGCCCCGCCGGCGCGTCGGCCGGGAAGACCGTGACGTCGCAGCCTCGGTCCACCAGGTACCGCAGGATGTTCTGTTTGATACCGAAGTCGTAGGCGGCCACCCTGAACCGGGTCTCACGAGACGGCTCTGCGGTCCGGCCCTCGAGGACGTCGTGCAGGCCTTCGCTCCAGCGGTAGGGCTCTGGGCAGGTGACCTCTTTGACGAGATCACGGCCCACGAGTCCGGGAGATGCCTGGGCCTTGGTCACCAGGCTGTCCGGGTCCAGATCCTCGGTGGACAGAACACTCCTCATCGCGCCCTGGGTTCGGATGTGCCGGGTCAGGTCGCGCGTGTCGATGCCTTCGATACCGGGGATGTCGTGGCGCTTGAGATAGTCCGCCAGGGGTTCACGCGACCGCCAGTTGCTGGGGAAATGGCAGTACTCCTTGACGACGAAGGCCTCGACCTGCGGGCCACTGGACTCGACGTCATCGGGATTGATCCCGTAGTTCCCGATCAGGGGATAGGTCATCGCGACGATCTGGCCCTTGTACGAGGGATCGGTGAGGATCTCCTGGTAGCCGGTCATGCTCGTGTTGAAGACGGCCTCTCCGCTGCGCTCTCCAGGCGCGCCGAAGGACCGTCCTTCGTAGACGGTACCGTCTTCCAGTGCGAGCAGAGCCTTCATCGTCCTATGGTTCTCCTATCGTATGGTATGCAGGGCCCGATGCCGGGGCAGACCACGATGACCCATGGATCGGAACGGTCCGACCTGTGCAGACCGACGGCTTCAGGCAGGTAGCCGATGGGTGATGCGCCCGTCCAGAACGGTGAGGATGGCTCGGCCGCGGAGGGTCCAGCCGTGGAAGGGGGAGTTTCTGGACTTCGACTGGAACTCCTGCGCATCGACGGGCCAGCTCATCATTGGATCGATCACCGTCACGTCGGCTCGGGCCCCCTGCGACAGGACGCCGCCCTCTATGCCGAGGATGCGGGCAGGCTCTATCGTGAGTTTGGCGATGGCCTCCCCAATCGTGAGAACGTCGGGCTCAACCAGGCGTGTGACCGTCAGCCCGACGACGGTCTCGAGGCCGATGATGCCGTTGGGCGCCTCGGGGAAGGCGCGGAGCTTCTCCGTGGGGGTGTGAGGGGCGTGGTCCGAGGCGATGGCATCGATGGTACCGTCGGCCAGGCCCTCGAGCACGGCCTCACGGTCGTCCGCGGAACGCAGCGGAGGGCTCATCTTGCCCGCGGTACCCAGCGTGAGCACGTCTTCGTCGATGAGCGTGAAGTGGTGCGGGCCCGCTTCGGAGGTGACCGAGAGCCCCCGCGCCTTGGCCTTCCGCACCAGGTCGATGGCCCGTCTCACGCTGATGTGAAGGACGTGGAGGTGTCCACCCACCTCTTCGAGGAGCTCGATGTCTCTCTCCACCATGGCGGCCTCGCCCTCGGCGGGCATCCCCTTGATTCCCAGGCTGGCGGAGACCGATCCCTCGTGCATGTGGCCACCCCGGGTCATGTCCATGAGCTCGGTGTGCGGGCAGACTGGAAAGCCCCGCGTCTGGGAGCGGAGGAACAGCTCCCGCATCAGGGCATCGGACTCAACGGGAAGCCCGTCGTCGGAGAATCCCACGGCTCCGGCGTCCAGGAGCGCATCGGTGTCGGTGAGCCGGCTGCCCTGCATGTCGGCGCTGATGCAGGCGACGGGATAGACGCGTGCGTCTGCGGATTCGGCCTTGGCGAGTATCTCCCGGACGACCTCGGGGGTGTCGGTCAGAGGATCGGTGTTGGGCATACACGCGACGGCGGTGAAGCCCCCGGCGGCCGCGGATCTGCAACCGGTCTCGACGGTTTCCTTCTCGGGGAAGCCGGGGTCCCTCAGGTGGACGTGCATGTCGATGAGGCCCGGGACGACGAGCCTGTCGGTGGCATCGACGGATTCCGCCCTCTCGGGCGGATCGATCCGGCCACCGACGCCGTCGATTCGGCCATCGCGGATGAGCAGGTCGCCCACGGCGTCCAGGCCGCTGGCCGGGTCGACAATGCGTCCGTTCTTGATTAGCAGTGGTGAGGGGTCCGACATTGGGGAGGAGGGCCTCCGTGACGGTGCGGCGGGAAGGTGGTGGTACCCGGCCGTTCGGCCGGGTTGTAAGTTACCGGTGGGGGGGACATGTGTCAAGCGGATCTGCCAATTGGGGGGGGCAGTGGCGTGGCGCGATTGCGAAGGGTGTGGGGTTGTTGCGTCGCCGGCGTGGCGAGTGGCCAGCGGCGAGGACGCCCAAGATTGCTTCGTCGCCCCTGCGGGGCTCCTCGCAATGACTGTTGCGATGGGGCCTGAAACCCCTTGACACCTTGGCGGGGGTGGCCCTACCATACGAGAATCAGGGGATGATGAGCGAGTCCCTGCAAGCCAACACCGAGAGGGCAAACCGATGGGCCCGAGACACCTGATTGTCGTTGCCGCGTGTACACTTCTCCTTGGCCTCACAGGAACCCCTGCGGGAGGTGATGGGGCGGCCTACTCGATGACCTACGTGCCCAACCCGCACAGCACGTCGCCGGGCGACGACGACCTTCACCTGCCGGGCAGGGAAGACCTGGCCTACCTGGACGAGGTGCTGGATCGCATCTTCCCGGATGGGAGGGAAGGGCTGTCCGAGGAAGCGGTGTGTGTCGAGGTGCTTCGGTTCGTCTCGAGCGAACTGGAGCTGAAGGGCAACAGCGGCAGCGCGACGAAGATCCTCCGAGAGGGATACGCCATATGCGGGGGAATGTCGCACGTCTTCCGGGTCCTGTGCCGACGGCTAGGTCTTCCTGCGCGCTACATCGGCGCCTTCTATCTGCGGCCTCTGATGGGCAGTCACGCGATCAGCGAGGTGCACTACGATGGCGCGTGGCACCTGTTCGATCCGACGTTCGGTTTGCTCTACTACTCGGGCGAGCAATACGACGGCAAGGGTAAGGTGGCCTCCTTCCACGAGATGGTTCTGGAGCCCGAGCGATGGACGCCTCTCAAGGTGGTCGAAAGGCCCTGGACGGGGACGTATGACGATGCCGTGAGGGACTTCGGCGTTGTGCCGGCCGAGGCCGACTACCTGAAGGATGTGTATGGGACATCCATCCTGGAGCTGTACACGAAGTACCTGAATGAGACCTTCCCGATCGCCTACGGGGCGCGGGATCCCGTGTCCTACCCGGTGGAGGCAGACCTCAGGGAGCGCGACCATCTTTCGATCGGGGAGGTGGACGGCGGCTCGAGGGATGTGATCATGCAGGCGCTCAATGGGTCGGCCTATTCAGGCGGCCACTACCTGGGAGGGTCCACGCCACCGGGCTACCACACGTGGTCGATCAAGGTCCCAGGGCGATGTCGGGTGGCGTTGACATACCACAGCGTCGGCGACGATCCGGATGAGCTCATGCTCGTGCCGCTGAAGGGAATCCGCCTGGTCTCGCGGCTGCGCGAGGAGAGTCGAACGACGTTCCAACTCCAGGTGATTGACCCGGAGGCAATCGCCTCCATCACCTGTCCGTCGGGCAGCATCACCGTGGACGCGATGGAGGCGAGGCGGAGCAAAGAGTGAAGGTCAGCGAGATTGCTTCGGCGGCGCCCAGGGGCGCCGCCGAAGCAATGACAAGGGTGAGTGACTATGGCGATCAGCGCAATTCGAGAAGGGCATCCGAGGCTCTACCATCCGGCCGATGATCCGGAGTATGCGTTCGCACCTCCGAAGGACCCGGTCCGCCGACGGATCATCAGGAACATGGTGGCCGACTGTGAGACCTACGCCTCGGTTCGCCCGTGGCGACGGATTCCCGAGCGATTCGACAGTCCCCACCCTTTCCACCAGCTCTACATCACGTTCTACGTTGGAATGCAGGCGACGGCTCTAATCGAGCACTATGCCTTCGCCTGGCGCGTGACTGGAGACGAGCGGTGGTTCAAACTGGCGCGGTCGTGGCTGCTGGCGGCGTCCCGATGGGAGCACAGCGACCGGGTCGAGCAGCACTTCTACACGGCTAACCGGTACATGCAGGCGTTCGCGTTGGGGCTTGATCTGCTCTGGGACCGCCTGACGCAGGGCCAGATCGATGAAGTGACGGCCTGCCTGCTCAAGCTGATGACCCGCTGGTGGCCGGACGTGGACGCGCAGAGGCACTCGAAGGACGGGCGGCACCACGCCGTGGTGGACAACGGTCACTTCGGGGTTGCGGCGCTGTACCTCCTGGGCAAGTGCCCGGAGGCGTCCGCCTGGGTCGAGGCCGTGATCGATCGGTTTCAAAGCGGCATCATGCCCCACGGGTGCGGAAGGGACGGCGAGCCGGGAGACGGCCCCTCGTTCTGGCCGTGGGAGAACCTGTGGATGCTGCAATTCGCCGACGCGCTGCGGAACGTGACCGGTATCGACCTCTACAGGGCCTACCCCAACCGTCTCTCGAGGCCGCTCATCTGGTTCCGACACCATCTGGCGGCGCCCGGCCGGATCGAGGATCGGCTCTACTATCCGGCGAACGCGAATATCATTCAGTGCACCCAGCTGGACGCATGCTCGCCCGTGTTGCTGAGGCTTGCCCAGGAGGCGGGCGACCGCCAGCTGCGCGACACGGCGCTGAGCGATCCCAGGCTGGGCCGTCTCTATCGGTTCGGCGCGGGGGTGAAGGGATCGTCGGCGGAGTGCATGATCGCCTACGGACCCTACGCGTATTGCTATTACGACCCGAGTCTCAAGCCGCGCCGTCGCCGCATCTCGCTGCCGCTGTCGCGGGAGTTCACGCGGGCGCACTACGGGGAGACCGCCCTCCTTCGGACCCGATGGGACACGGATGCCGTCATCGCGTGCGTGAGCGGCTACCATGGTGGCGGCGCCCACGGTTTCAGCGATCTCCACGTCCAATGGGAAGGCAAGCCGGTTCTGAGGGCAATCTCGGCGGAGGAGGCACAGCCGGTATCTTGCGGCAGTCTTCCGTGCGTCGGGGGACAGAACGAGGTCGTCGCGCGGTTGGGGCGCCTTGAATCGAAGCGTGCCTACGACCGACTCGAGGTGCAGTCGGTGCGCCTGGACCATGAGTACTGGCTGTTACGCGGAGAGAGACCCGTCCTGGTTGTGGCCCTCAGACGCCGACCACGCGGAATCAGGACAGGCGTGGACGGTGAGACGGGATACGTTCGGACAAACGGCCGGGGTGCTCTGCAGTACGCTCGCCGTCCGCATTTCAGCCCGGACTCGGGCCGGCTGTCGATGCGCATGCGGCTGAACGACTCGATCGATCCCACGCGGCTCCAGGTGCTGTTCAACACCGGTCTCGGCGTGGGCAAGCTGATGGGGCCGCAGGTCAACAACTTCAGCCTGGGGTTCCTCAAGGACCGGGGTTTGACCTTCGCGGTGCAAAGCCAGCGCTACACGGTGGTCCAGGTCCGCGTGCCGCCGGAGAAGGCGGCGGTGGTGCCCGGATGCTGGCACGATGTGGCGATCGCCTGGGGAGGGTTCAACGATCCGACGGGTGCGCCGTTCATCGAGGTGGAGCTGGACGGCCATCGGGAGCGATGCGACGACACGGCGCTCTTCGGGGAGCTCGGACGCGATTCGCAGAGCCTCGAATCGCGCGAGACGCCGAGGACGTTCCACATCAAGTCGACGACGCTGCTGGGCTTCGGTGGCGCGATCCAGATGCCGCGTACAGCGGTCAAGTGCGACATCGCCTCCATCGATCTCCAGTGTCCTGGCAAAGAGCCGCTGGTGCTCGACTTCGCCGAGGGGGTCGGGGCGGAGACGGGCGGCGGGACCCTGTCCTGGAAGCTCAACCCGGTTGACCTCAAGACCATCAAGAGGACGAAGGCCACGCTGGGGGCCGGGTCGCGGCGGGTCGAGGTGCTGGCCGCCTACCCGGATGACGCACGGCTGAGCCAGGAGACCGTCCCCTTCGCGCCGTCGGGCCTTGCTGCCGGAAGTCTGAAGCGGTTCGTCCCTGACTCCGAGACGTCGTCAGAGAGGATTCTCGTTTCTTCTATGGAAGATGTGCTGGTGATGGCCTTCGTGGACCGGCGCGCGAAGGCCAGGGTCGACAGGAGTGCGGACGGGTTCTGCATCAGGGTGGGAGACATCCGGTACGGGTTCCAGGTGAGCCGAAGGGGGAAGCCCATACTCAAGAGGGCTTCGCCGTGATGGGTCAAGAGCGCAACTACCCCTCGGTACGTCCCCTTCGCTCTGATGCAACTTGGGACCAGCTGTAGCTCCCGGGGGACTACTCGGGGCAGGCTCCATACGCGAAAAACGCGAAAGGGATCAGGAGC
>JASLMQ010000674.1 GCA_030746455.1 Candidatus Latescibacterota bacterium | reverse complement strand
GTTCGTCGAATACGAACTCTTCGATATCGCTCATGTGGCCTCCTCTACATCCGCTCCAGATGGCCCGAGTCCCTTCGCCGTTGTGTCAGGCCGTTGCGATCATTTTGATGCCGGCGACCAAGAGCATAAGTGCCAGAAGTCGCTTGATGGTCGGATTACCCAACCGCTTACTCCCATATTCGGCGCCGACATAGCCACCAACCACGGCAGCGGCGGCCCATACGGCGATCCCGTCCGGCAGGCGGGTCTCGTTCGACGACATGAAGCCGAGCAGGCCGGCGATCGAGTTGACCAGTATGAAGGCGGCCGCGATTCCCGAGACCTTCTTCGCTTCTTCCCACCGGAGGATGATCAGCAGAGGACTCAGGAAGATGCCGCCGCCGATGCCAACCAGACCGGACAGGAAGCCCAGACTCGCCCCACACAACAGAACGACGGGTATCAGGGGAGATCGGGTTGTGTAGTCCGGCCTGGCTGCATCCATCGCCAGGCGGCAGGCCGCGTAGACGAGCACGATTCCGACAATCGGCTTGTAGGCGAAGCTGGGGAGAAGTGTGAGTCCACCCAGGTACGCGCACGGGACCGACGCAAGAGCGAATGGCCAGAATATGCTCCAGGAGAACCGACCGGCCCTCAGGTACTTGGTCACGCCGATCGATGCGACCAGGATGTTCAGGGCCAGTGCTGCGGGCTTCATCTCCAGCGGAGCCAGGCCAAAGAGGGCCATTGCGGCCAGGTACCCGGACCCTCCGGCGTGGCCGACCGATGAGTACAGGGCCGCGGCGGCAAGAATCAGTGCCGCGAGGAGGAGTATGCTCTCAAATGCCACTGCTTAGCCTCACCGGAGCCTGGTGTGGACCATCATCCGCTCGGTCGCACCCATCTAGCAACCTCATAGAACCGCGCTGGATCGACAGTGATGCCGTCTGCCGTTGGGCTCAGGACGAAATTGGCATCCCGAAGTCGGGGAGTGATCAGTGAGTCCAGGGCATAGGGTATGCGGTCCGCATCTCCTGAGACGAAGACAGATGGATCGAGACATCCGAAGATGATGAGATCCTCGCCGATGACATCCAGCGCATCTTCCCAGGGGGTGTCGCCCGTTGGGGGTGGTGTGAGGAAGTGGATCCCATCGCATCCGGTCTCACCGACCAGATCGAGAATTCCGTGCACGTGGCCGCACATGTGCAGGATCGCGGCCTTCCCCTTGGACTTGACGGTGTCGACGAATTCCCGTTGATGGGGCATGTTGTAACGCTGGTAGATCTCCGGGCTGATGTAGTACGTGCTCGTGTTCTCCACGAGGGTGACAGAATCCCACGGGCCGCCAGCGAGTATGCTGAAGGCATCGACTTCGCTCTGGTGGATGGTGCGAATGAGCGCATCGACTTCGTCCGGATGATCTGCCATCATGTAGTAGAAGTTCTCGATCCCCATATCCAGCTCGAGCAGCCGGGGGATGGTCGACGGCCCCCAGAAGCGGGTGACCACCCCATGCTCCTCGATCAGGCCATCCAGTGAGGCGAGTGTATCCGTGTCGTCGTGTGCGGTGTACGAGGCACCCTCCCACATTTCGCGGTAGATACGCACCGCCTCCAGTGAATCGACCGGGTACTTGAGCGGGTGTGATCCCCGGGAGATGGCGGTGAGCGACCCCCGTGGCGTCCGCCACTGAACCGTGCTCGTGCCGTCATCCTGTTGTCGCGCAACCTGCACACTGTCTGGCCAGCGGAGCTGCGGAGACCGGAAGCGGTGTGGCGTGTTCCATCCGTTGAGCAGGAAGATGTCGCAGCCCAGATGCTTGTAGAAGTCGATGCCTCCGTTGCCGCGGAGCTCCTCTGGCAGTAGCGACACGGTCGCGTTATCGACGAGCGTGGTCCACGCCAGACGATCCTTGGGTCGCCTGCGCAGCACGGCGTCGAGTCTATCGCGGCCAGTCATCCGAATCATTCCCAGAAGCTTCGAATCTCACTGTTCAGGGGAGTCTTCCCATTCGTCTTCCCAGTCCTCGTAGGGAATGTTCCAAAGCTCCTCCTTCATGCGCTCGAAGACATGGTACACGATTGGGCATATCGAGCAGTTCTCCACGACCTGTATCAGGTGAAAGGCCATCTCCTCGTCCTGAGGGTGGGGGTAGGACCTGCAGTCCTTTGGCCGGGATTCGTAGACGGCACACAGGTTGTCCGACAGGAAGGGACAGGGGGCATCGCGGAACACGAAACCGGCCGTCTCGTGCTCATCGGGTTCCAGGTAGCGCTCGACAAGGGCAGGCGCCGAAACCCCGAGCGCGGCTGCCAGGCGGGACATATCGGGCTCCGTCAGGACCGGGGAGGCCTCGCGGCAGCAATTGGCGCACGCGCGGCAGTCGATCTGACTCGAGACTTCCTCGTGGTGCTTGTGAACGATGGCGTCGAACTCCTGTACCTCGACGTCGAGGCCCTTCAGGAACTCCCGGAATTCCCAGTTCTCTTCCCTTCGTTCATCCGCCAGCTGCTCGATACGTTCTGGATCTGCCTCCAAGCGTTTTGGATCGGCTTCCAATTCTCTCCCTTTCACTGTGTCGCCAGGTAGGGCGATACCGACTCGACCACCGCCTGCGCACAGGCTTCCTGCCCGGCCTCGGATAGGTGCAGCTGATCGTCGCTGAGGAACTCGTCCAGGTTGTTCCGGACCAGCGTATGCAAATCATCGATGGGAACACTACGTGCTTCCATGAGTTCTCGGGCAACGGCGTTGTACTGGTCGATTTCCTCGTTGAGCCACGACCACTCCGTCTCGCGGAAGGGCCGGTTGGGGTGCACGGGCGTGATGGTGGCCCAGATGATCCGGTTGGCTATGGCTGCCAGGCGGTCCAGAATGAATTCGAGATTCGCTCGGTACATATCGATCGGGATCTGCACCGGACTGCGGTTGGGATTGTGCCCCGAATCGTGTATCCCGTTGTTCCAGTGTACGATGTCGGGCTGTCCTAGCGCGCCAATCCATCTGTCCAGCGAGGAGAGGGTGTAGAGGCTGTACTGACAGTTGTCCGCTGGACCGAGGACCTCGGCTTTGCCGTCGAGCAGGCGCGCGACGTGAGGCTGATAGCTCATGCGTATGGAATCGCCGAGGAGCAGAAGCCTGGGAGAATCAGACATGCTCTCTGCGTTGTCCTTCCGAGGCAGATCGAACGCGATCGGGCGCTACTTCACCCGTACACGGGCATAGCTGAGGGTGGTTGGCAAGTTCGCAGACAGCCCGAAATCACCCCTCCGGTAGCCCAGAAGGTCGATGGTGGACGACGGTCTGCAGCCGGCCCTGGGCGTGGCCGTGAAGTATTCTGTCAGGGGGTGTGCCAGGGGTATCGTGACGGGATTGGACACTGCGCCGTCGGCGCCGATCTCGAGGATTCGATTCTCGGAGACGGCGGTACCGTCCGGTCCGGTTCCACTCACGTAGTAGACGACAAAGAGCCGGCCATCGGGCGTGGCCTGGAAGCGCGATGTGCTAATCGGGTCTTCTACGACTTCCTGGCCCTTGATCTTCCATCCCAGAACGCTGTCTTCGGCCTCGATTTCGGTCGGGACGACATCGGAGATGCCCTCGCCGGCTTGGACAAGGTCCTTCTGGAGGATCACCTCTCCGTTGAGGATCCGGGCGTAACAGATGGCGTACCTGCGCACGATGTCGGGGAAGTGCTCGTCGCGGAAGCGCCGGTTGATGGGTGCCCTGTACCAGAGCAGGTGTACCACGCCATCGGGGGAGAGGTGGAGATCACCGGCGAAAATCCAGCCCCCGTCATCGAAGGTGTTGTCGATCTCGACCCAATCACGGAACTCGGCCTTGGTGACGTCGTCGGTCCAGGTGTAGTAGAGGCGTCGGAACCGGTTGCCGAACCGGCGACCGGCCAGCTCCGGGGTGTTAACCCGGCTCCATGTGTCGAAAGCGGCTGCCCCACAGAAATGTACGGAACGGTGCTTCAACAGCACCACCGGGTAGTTCACGCGCGCGCGGGTGGCGCCGTAGGGGGTCATGCGTGTGTCCTCATACGGTGGCCAGCACAGTCTTCCGGTGTGCCACATCTCACCCCTGTCGAGCAAGGCCCATTCGGCGTGCGTGTAACCGACATTCTGGAACAGGATCAGCTCGCCACGGTCTGCGTCTGCCGCGAACGACCGGTATGAATGCTCACTGAATGCGGGGGCACCGCCCCACTCCGGTAGCAGCGTCCGGTACGGAGCCCGGGGATCATCAGCGTTAAAGGCGAGAATCTCCGGCCTCGCCGGGCCTCCCCCGGCTGCCTTCGGCCCGAGCAACGTGGGGTTGCCCGAGAGGTACAGCCGTCTGCCGGGGAGCGTGGCCAGAGGACAGGGCTCGCGGGTCCGGCCAACCTGGTCCGTCTGCTGGAGCTCCCAGCCGCTGGCCGTCTTCCGATAGAGCGTCCATCGACAGTCGTTCGGGGGATCGTGCTCCTCGAGCTTCTGCTGACCGCTCACGAACACATCATCATCGATCCGGACGATGCAGGTGTTGCCGTAGCACCACATGGGGGAGGAGCCGTTGCGTGGACACATCCCGGTGTAGACGGTGCTCTCTTCATCGACAACCGGATTGACGGCTCCGCCCAGTGTCGTTTGGGGCGCCCGTCCGCTCAGGATGGATTCTCCGCGCCTCGTCGTCAATTCATCCATGATCCTGCCATACGAAAGCTCTCAGGTACGATATACGGATCACAGACCGGCAGCCGCTCTTGCGCTGTCGCGTACCTCTGCCGCAAATGTAAGACCTCTTCTAAACTTGTCCTGAGCCTCGGTCTTCTTCTGGGCATTGCTCTTGGCCCTAGCAAATCCTTGGATGAGAACCTTGTACAAGCCACTGATCTGGGCTGTGTATGCGGACTCGATCGCCTTCTCGACTGTATCCATTTCTTCCCTCCTTGATGGGTCGGCTCAGATCTCAGTCCTGTGCGCTAGATCCAGTCTTCCGAGGCCTCCAGCAAGGCCTCGCCCTCGGCAACGCTGTCGCAGCTCGTGTCCAGCATGAGACGTGTGGGATCGAGGTTCCTCACCAGCGGCTCGACATTCTCCTTGGTCACCCGAACATGCACGATCTTCCCGGCGGACTGGATCCTCCGATAGAGATCAAGGTGATCCGGCCCGTTGGGCGGCTCGTGGGGTGATGCGGTGTACTGCATCACCCGAAGAAAGGGCAGAGACAAGAGGCGCGGCAGGTGGTGATATGCATCGCACCCATCCAGGTGGTACCACATATGGCCAAAGGCTTCAGCCTGGATTTCGAACTCCGGGACGATGAACTCCTCGAACATCTCGGGGGCGAGCATGCAGGATACATCGGATTGGGTGCCGAAAAACGGCTCAGGACCCCAGAACGGCATGAACCCACCATTGGTATACCAGAAGTCATGCTTGTCCTGGATCCGACTGCGCAGGTCCTTGCGGACGCGGCATTGCTCGCGGGCGGCCGTGATCAGGGCATCACGCATCCACTCGGGATGATCCTTCAGGGCAAGGAGGAATGTCTCCGCTCCCATGACCATGGACAGGATGTCGTTGGCCGGAAGGGCGCAGGGCCTGCCGAGGGAGAAGTCATTCTGACCTGCCAGGTCAGCCGCGGCCTCGTACAGATAGGCGTGGGTTTTCACCCAGTTGTCATCGTCGACGTAGCGGAAAGGCGGGGGGCTCGAATAGTCCACCTCAACGGTGTCGTACCATATCGTCCGCATCTCCAGCTTTGGTGTTCCTCCAAGGCAGAGGACCCATCCCCCCATCAGGAGATACGAGGGAAGCGCCTCGCCGCCCCACCACGTGCTCTCGATTCGTGCAGTGAGGTCACGCAGCACCCAATCGGGGTCCAGCCATTTCTGGTGGGCAGAGGCAGGTGCGGGAGGACGGTCGACAGACCTGCCGTTGGGCGCGGTGACGGCGATGCACGGCCGGTCCACCAGGTCGTGATTCCAGAGGGCGGTCAGGCGTTTTCGGGCGTCCTCCCAATCCGGCTTGTACCTCAATTCACCGACCCTCCATTCGGATCGACGGACAGAACGCACGAACCCAGCCCGGTGATCCTCACCAGAAGACCGTGGGCTGGGTTCAGTCTAGGCCATAGGCGTGCTTCTTCCGACCCGGGAAGCGATGCCTTACCTGGATGCAGTCAGAACGGTCTGATCATAGTCACGATCGCAATCTAGCCTCCCGAGGTACCCGTTGTCAAGGAGCAGGTCGGGCGCCTCTTCAGATACGGATTGGGATACCACGGAGGATACTCAGATCCAAGCTCAGGATCGGCTAGGACCCGGGGAGGTGGCGCATGCCTAAACGGGAGGGACAGCGAGTCTCACCGCGAGAACACCAGGGTCGGCCAGCTATGCGTGGCACCGGCCTCGTGCGGGACGATTTCCCCGGTGAGCAGGTCGAGCCTCTCCCCCTCGAGATCGGCCAACCCCGATCCATCCACCGCAAGAACCATCTCGATCTCACCGCTCGAGATTCTCAGTGATGAGCCATCCCTGGTGACGGAGTCTGGCGGATGGTGCTGAAGGAGCGTGTTCAGATGCCGGAAGACGTGGGCCGACGATCGGGGATTGCACAGCCGGTCGTAGAACCCGTTCCGAGCGAAGTAGCTTCGATCCACGTCGATGAGGGTGTCGAAGAAGACATCCAGGCTCTGGAGGAGGTGGGCGGCTGCCAGGGTCTCAGCCACGCGGCAGCAGATGGCACGATCGTCTGTGTTGGACTCGGCCAGGCTGTTGGCGGCAATCCGAAGCATGACGCTTGTGCGGATGCCCAGGTCTCGCACAACTGCTGCGATCGACTCGAGGCTCTCCAGGGGCGGCCGATCGAGGTTCACGCGGAACAGGGCGCCCTGGAAGGCCCGCCTCACGTCGGGTCGGCCAAACAGGTGCCCCAATACTTCTCCTTCATTGGGAAGGAATCCGTGGTCCACCAAGTGCTTGTAGGTTGCCCGTCCGCCGTGCCCCTCCCCGGATCTCATAAAGGAGAGGAGGGATGGAACGCCTGTCTCCTCGTGGAGGTCCTGCATCCGGGGTAAGGATGCATCCAGCCGATCCGGCCGGAGGGCGATCTCCAGGGCGTCGACCTGACTTCGGTTTCCCGATATCGAGTCCAGTGCGGCTTCGGTCGGAACGCCGTAGGCGTAGAATCGGAAGCGCTGTCCCCTGGCCGCCATCGCCTCGATCCGGGCGCGAGTCCCGGGATCCAGAAGGTCCTGGAGCGGCAGCCTGAATGCGGCTGCCCCCATCTCCCACAGGGCGAAGAGGGGGTAGTCGTTCCGTACCCGTTTCCTCCCGAACTCCTCGATGGCCCCGCTGGCGGGGATATCCATCTCTTCGGTCCAGGGGTGCCGGAGCTCGAGGCCGACCGGGGCAGCCGTACATTCGTCGCTGTGCAGGCTGTGCAGTGACGCAACGGACGAGCCGGGAACCTCATCCGGTCCGAGCGTAGCCCCGTTGGACCGGACAAACCGATTCACCTGGCCGTCTTCGTAGACTCTGACGATGAACAGCCCGAGTTTCGACGCGTCGTTCCGTCCGTACTCATCAGCGGGCCGGTCACGGAACATCTCGGCATAGTCGTGTCTCACGAAGCAGGTCGACGGGAGTACGTAGAGGTCCAGATCTCCGTACCGGTTGAACATTAAGTTGTGGACATGGCCGGCGTAGAGGGCCGTGACCTTGTGCTTGGCCAAGATCTCGAGCAGCCATGTCCTTGCGGGTTCGTCCAGGTTGTCATAGTTGGTGTCTTCATCGGGATGTGTGATGAACGGCGGGTAATGCATGAAGACGAACGAGCGCTGGCCCCCCGACGCCTCGAGCTCGGATTCAAGCCAACACTGCTGCTCTCGCTCCGCCTGATGTCCGGAGTTGAAGAGCTGGGCGTTCAGGAAGACGAATCGGCAGCCCCGGTGCGCGATCAAGCTGTAGTGCCGGCCGTGGTTCTCTTCGTAGTGCCGGATGAACCGATCGTTGACGTTCGAGGCCGGCATCCAGTCCACCGGTTTATCACCGATGTCGTGGTTTCCCGGGATGACGTGCAGCGGGCTCTTCAGCTTGCTGAAGATCGACCTGAAGCACTCGATGGCCTCTCCGCAGGATTCCAGGTGCGGGACGGGATTGACGACGT
>JASLMQ010000673.1 GCA_030746455.1 Candidatus Latescibacterota bacterium | reverse complement strand
CAGGGAAACCTCGCCTTCCTCGGCGATCTGGTAAGCGATCTGCGTGGCCGGGTTGAACGGGTTCGGCGAGTTCGGCGACAGAGCAAAGGTCAGCATCTCCCTGCTCTCGATCTGTGCCCGCTCGCCCACGGGGAGCACGAGCTCGGTCTCCTTCGCCGCCTGGATCGGGACGCTTCCCCACTGGCCGACCAGGGCGCCCGTCTCCGCGTCCGTTGCCTGGGCCAGATAGTAGCCTCCCGCGCCCTTCTTGAGGAACCGCTCGCGGTCAACCACGATCTCGATCTCGACCTCGCCACTCGCGTCTGTCGTTCCACGCCACCTGTATTCGGCGCGTTTGCCCGCAATCGACCTTGCGAAGGCCAGCTCGACGCCGGCAACAGGCGATCCCGCGTTAGTCACCGTGGCCTTCACGACGGCCCTGTACTTCGGCGTCGCCATGGCGACCTGATCCCCGCCGGGCTGGAGCAGGCGCTTCGCGAGCTCGACGTCGGCGGACTCGTTCCACGTTCCGACAGTGCCGCCAGCGATCGCAAACGTCGGTGCGCCGAGCAGTCCGTCAGCGTGGCAGCTCACCGCGCAGGAGTTGGGCGTCCCGCCGTCCGCCTGCGTATCCAGCGTCGCCTGGGGCGAAATCGCCTCGAACGTATGGGCGTGGATGTCGTAGTTCACGCCCGACTTCTGGACCCCCGGCATGTGGCAGTCTACGCAGCGCCCCAGCCCGTTGTCCAGGTCCACTTCGTGCTTGCTGTGGGCTTCGAGCGCAGCCTCGTCGGCATAGGAGGCGTGGCATTGCACACACACGCTGTTGTCCCGCGCCGTCTTGACCAGGTCGTGCTCGGCATCGGTCTCGTTGTGCGACGTGTGGCACGAGATACAGCTCATGTTCGCCTTGGTGAAATGCCCGCTCTTCTGGAAATCCGGATACTGCTGATGGTGCTTCTTCGACGTGCCGTCGGGCCAGTAGCCCCCGTTATCTTTGACGATGAAGTCCGACAGCGTCTCCCCGGGGCGATAGGTCCGGGCCAGGAGATCGGAATATGGGTAGCCAGGACTGGCGTCTCCATCGGGGATTGCATGCCCAGTTGGACGGATGTGACAGGCGCCGCACACTTCGTTCTGCCCAAGTACCGTCAGGTCCTTGGGGTCCACGATATTGCTGGCGGACGGGGCATCCGAGTGCTCGGATCCCGGGCCGTGGCAGCTCTCGCAGCCGATGTTCCAGAACGAGGGATTGTCCGCCTCCTCCAGCACGTACTCGCCATCCGCGTTCACCGTGGGGCCGTCACCCACCTGGTGGCAGCCCATGCAGCGACGCTCCTCGGAGGCCTTGGTTGCCAGCACCAGGCTACCGGACTCATCCATCCAGTCCGAAGCGTGGTAGTTTACCCAGCCCTGGTTCTTCCCGTCCCGGTCCGAAAACGGGTTCCACTGCGCGGGAAGGATATAGTAGCTGTTCCCAATCTTCGTGTGATACCGCTGCTTTCCGATGTACACCCGACGGCCCGGTGCGTCTGGCAGAACGGGGTCCTCATTGTCCTCGACCGCGAGTCCGCCGTGCGCCCGCATGACCGTATAGGTCTCTTCGAATCCCGTGCCCTGCAGCCGCATGGACCAGGGCCCGCTGCCTCCACCGTCATCGAACGAAACCGTGAGGGTGGCTGCGCCCACACTGAGCTCGACCGGATCGGACGTGAAGTCCCCGATCACCGTGTCGACCGTCGGCTCCCGGTAGATATTGGCGTGGAGGGTCTCCTTCCATCCAGATTTGTCCAGGCTGCCGGCGCTGTGGCACATCAGGCACCGATCGGACCCGACATAGGTCGCGTCTGCCGACTGCGCCCGGGCATCTGTTGCGGGAATGCCCAGGAGTCCGGCGCAGAGAACCAGCATCAGAACGACAACGTGCAGGCGTGCCATGTTTCCCCTCCTCTGCAGGTGTTCTTTGTGCACTGCCCTGGATGGACAGCGCTCGACGGCGTTCCCTCGGTGGGAAAGCTCGCCCATGTGTAAGGCAAGAAGCACGCCAGGAGTCAGGAAACCGGATCCGAGGCCTTCACCTTGCCATATAATTCCATAGTGTACATCTAGTTAGGGCGAGGGATCCAAGACGCTCAGGACCTTTCTACCTGGTCCCTCCAGGACTCCCAGGTGACACATCCGTCACCCATATCAGGCTTTGCTACCCTAATATCCTATTCCTATTCATCTTGATCGACTGACACATATGACATCCACCTCCTGACGGATATGTCGTGCCGCCCAGGGAAATCTTGTGGGAAGCCCAGGCCTGTACGCACGAAGGGGACGGACCCTGGCCCGTCCCCTTCACCAACTGGTGTGCGATGCTGAAGTGGGCTAACCTATCCCCATCAAATGCCCGTGGCCGCCGTGGTCGCCCCGGCCCTTCATCTTGGGCTCATAGAGGCAGAACGGCTCCTCGCCCAGGTAGTTCCCCGTCTCACCGTATGCCCGTGCCCGGCATCCGCCGCAGACCATACGATATTCGCATGCGCCGCACTTCCCCTCCAGCGAGTCCGCGTCGCGGAGCTCCTCGAACAGCCCGGAAGACCCCCAGATCTCGCTGATCGACTGGTCGCGGATGTTCCCGGCCTCGACGGGGAAGTACCCGCAGGGCATCACGTAGCCGCGGTAGGAGACGAAGCAGACCCCGCTGCCCGCGAGACACCCCTTCGTCATCGCGGCCATGCCGTCGGTCTTCTGCGTCACCTTCCGGCCCTCCTCGCGCGCCCGCTGCCTGATGATGCGATAGTAATGGGGTGCACAGGTGGCCCGCATTTCCATCTCCGTGCGGCGGGACGCGTCGTAGAACCAGTTGAGGACGTCTTCGTACTCCGCATCTGAAATCTGTTCCTCGGCGGCCACCTCCAGCCCGCACCCCACCGGAACCAGCAGGAAGATGTGAAGGGCTACCGCTCCCTCATGCTCCGCCATTTCCAGGATCCGCGGCAACTCGTCGATATTGTGCCGGGTCACCGTGGTATTGAACTGGATCTCGACGCCGCGTTCCCTGAGATGTCTGCCGCCCGTCAGGGCGGAATCGAAAGCCCCCTCGATCCCCCGGAAGGAATCGTGCGTCTTCGGGTCGATCCCGTCGATGCTGATGCTCACCCGCCGGATACCGGCGTCGTGGATCCGCCCGGCCGTCGCCTCATCCACGAGGGTACCGTTCGTCGCCATCGCCACGCGCAGGTCCTTCTGGGTCGCATAGGAAGCGATGTCGAATATATCGGGGCGATAGAGCGGCTCGCCGCCGCTCAGGATCAGGATCGGCTTCGTGAATGCCGCCAGGTCATCCACGAAAGCCATCGCCTCTTCTGTGGAAAGCTCGTCCGGCGACCTGCCCGGCTCGGCGGTCGCCCGGCAGTGGATGCACTTCAGGTTACAGCCCACTGTCGTTTCCCAGAACAGCAGGCGCAGGACGTTCTTCTCTCTGTGGTTCATGCCGTGTATGATCTCCTATCTATGTATCGCCGCCCAATCGCAGGGCCGCGTCCTCGTCGGCGTAGGCTGCCACGATCTGCCCGTAGTAGATGCGGTGGTAGTCTCCACTCGCATACGCACTGTCATCTATCTTCTGAGCGAGGGCCTCGGGTACCACGTCGTTGCGCTGAACGGTCTGGCATTCGTAGTGGACGACGCACTCCTCGATGATGGGCACCGACACCTTCTGCGCCGGCGTCACCGTCAGCTTCAGGTTTGCGATCTTGTCCTGATCACGGCCGGAAACGGTACCACAATGCAACGCCGCGTCCGCCATATCCTTCGGCGGCACGTTCACCGTGAAGTCGCCGTTCTCCTCGAGTCGGGAGTAGGAGTACCGCGAGGGCCTCACCAGAACCACGCACATGGGGAGCCCCCAGACCGACCCGATCGTACCCCAGCCGATCGTCATCGGGTTCGGCTTGCCGTCGTTCCCCTTCGTGACCAGAAGCAGTCCGTCGTCGCGCAGGCGGTCCATCACCTGAGGGAAGTAGTCCGTGAACGCCATCTTGACCTTGGCCATCGCCGTTACCCTCCTATGCCGGATTCCCTGCTACCAGCTCCATGCCTCGCTTCAGCGCCTTGAGATTCAGCGCCTCGGTGCCCTTCGGTACCCCCGAAGCCACGGAGGCCTCGAGACCCTCCCGGCTGACGACTCCCGAGATTTCGCCAAGAAACCCCAGCATCACCATGTTCGCCACGATCGGCCGTCCGAGCTCCTTCCCCGCGACCTCGGAGAAGCGTCCCCCGTGGACCTCGGCACGCAGGTCCTCCGGGATCTCAGAAACCAGGTCGGCGTCCACGACCAGAATTCCGTCAGGTAGCAGGTCACCGACATAGCGGTCCAGTGCCGCCTGGGAGAGCACCGCCATCACGCCCGGTGAGATCACCTCGGGATAGAGCACGGGCTCGTCCGACACGATCACCTCCGATCGGGCTGCCCCGCCACGCGCCTCTGCGCCGTAGGACTGCTGCTGCACTGCATACTTGCCGTCGTTCAGCGCGGCCTGCCCCAGCAGCACCCCGGACAGCACCACGCCCTGTCCCCCGAACCCGCCGATCCGCACCTCCGTCCGTTCCATCCCATCCTCTCTCGTCTACACGGTCTTCCTCTCACCAGACTCCTGGCTTCTCAACGTCGGCGCAAGCACTACAGCCTGGTGGACAATTCTAAATCTTCAATTTTCAATGCCTTCCGCCTCCTTCTTTACCAGTTCTCCCACCACCAGCTTCCCTACCAGCTCCTCCTCAGCCATGTCCTTCGCCCGACGCAGCGGTACCGATCTGGCCTTGAAGTCCTCCATCATGTCGACCGTGTTCCCGGTCTTGCTCCACTTGCCGAAGTGGACGGGACACTGGCTGATGATCTC
>JASLMQ010000672.1 GCA_030746455.1 Candidatus Latescibacterota bacterium | reverse complement strand
AGCCGTACTTTACGACCAAGGGCGCGGATGAAGGAACCGGCCTTGGTTTGGCCCAGACCTACGGCATCGTCCAACAGCATGGGGGCGAGATTGACGTCTCCAGCGAGGCAGGAGGTGGAACGGTGTTCAGAATCTACCTGCCGGAGCACCGAGGGGCGGTTGAGCCCGCCGAGAACGAAGCAGGAAGGTGACCCGTCGGGACCCTCGCGGCCAGACCGGTGGGCCGAATCTCGGGACCTACGCCTCGGTTTCGACCCGCATACCCCCCACAGAAGACCCGGATTCGCTTTCGAATTCGGGTTTTCGTTTGACACTGACAGGAGGCGTGAGCTACCTTTGTCAATGGGGTACATATGATTCGGCAATGCATCTGCCAATGATCCGGGTACCGATAATCAGGGACGCCGGGCCAACTGGCTCGGACGCTATCCACATTCCCTGAGATGCGGCTTACAGTCCTTCGAGGGATCTTGACATGAAGGACGAGAGGAAGACCAAAGCGCAGCTGATCTCCGAGCTCGAGGAACTCCGCACTCGGGTCACCGAGATGGAGGCTCGGTCTGTTCGCGATCTTCGTGACGGTGTTCGTGTCATCGGGCTCCAGGGCGCCCTGGTGGACACCGCGGAAAGCAGACGGTTGGAGGAGGATCTTCGGCACAGCGAGGAGCGCTACCGAAGCTTCGTGGAGCACTTCCAGGGCATCGTCTTCCACGGCGACCGGGATTTCAGGCCTCAGTTCTTCCACGGGGCCGTCGAGGAGATCACCGGGTATACGGAGGAGGACTTCACGAGCGGACGCGTCACTTGGGCCGATCTAATTCATCCAGAGGACCGACACGCTGTCCTCGAGGACGTGGAGCGCTTTCACGCCGGGACCGATCGGGTCCGCGAGCGCGAGTACCGCATCCGCGCCAAGCCCGACCGGGTCCGCTGGGTGCGAGAGAACATACAAAAGATGGGGGGGGAATCGTCCGGCGTATCCGTCCTGGGCATCGTGCACGATATCACAGCGTCCAAGCTGGTCGAGCGGGAACTGCTGAGGGCGAACGAGCGATTGGGACACATCCTCGGCACCAGCCCGGCCATCGTGTACAGCTGCGACGTCGACATGACGAAGCCGCCGGAGGATCGGCACATTCCCACCTTTGTGAGCGCGAGGATCATCGACACCCTCGGATACCGGATCCAGGAGTGTCTTGGGAATCCTGGATGGTGGGCGGCGCACCTCCATCCGGATGACGCGCCCAGCGCGATCGAGGATATGGGCACATTGTTCGCTGAGGGCCGCCTTGTCCACGAATACCGGTTCCAGGCGAAGGACGGGAGCTGGCGTTGGATCCGTGACGAGGCTGTCCTTGTGAGGGATGCTGAAGGCAATCCGGTCGAGTTCATCGGCTCGTGGGTCGACATCACCGACCGCAAGGAGGCGGAGGAAGCGCTGCGGGAGGGTGAGGAGCGATACCGGCAGGTTTTCACGACTGTACCGGATGCGGTTATGCTGTTCGATGCCGAGACGAGACAGTTCCTGGATGTAAATGACTCCTGCGAGAAGCTGTACGACTACACGCGCAGGGAAATGCTCGATATGCAAATCACCGACATCACGGCGGAGCCCGAGGAAACGGAGAAGTCCCTCACCAGAACGCTCGACGGCGATCTCTCGAGGATTCCGTTCAGGTTTCACAGACGTAGAGACGGAACCGTCTTTCCGGTGGAGATCTCTGCCAGTGTGTTCGAGCTTCAGGGTCGACGGGTCCTGTGCGGGGTTGTGCGGGATATCACGGAGCGGATCAGGTCTGAGGAGTCACGTAAGGAAGGGGACCGCCGGTTCGCCAGCGTGTTCGATAGCATGCCGGTCGGGATGGTGCTCGCCGGTTGGGATGGAACGCTGGTCCTCTACAACGACGCCTTCCTCACACAATCTGGGTACACCCCTGATGAGCTGGCAAGGGTCGGCAATCTGAGCCGGCTCGTCTCGGACCGTAGCGGAGGGCGGGGCCTCTTGGCACGGCTTCAGG
>JASLMQ010000671.1 GCA_030746455.1 Candidatus Latescibacterota bacterium | reverse complement strand
AGCGAGTACCTGCTGATCGACGGGCCCACGGGTCTGGCGCACTCCCAGGAGGACGGCAATTCGATCATCCGGCTCTGCTGGAACGACCGGATCTGGCTTGCCGACCTTGACTACATCCGTCGATTGGCCCGCTACCACAATTCGGTGGTGATCGGTAAGGACGGTGCCTGCTACCCCAAACCGACACAGGTGGCGCTCAAGGCGATCGCCGACTTCCAGGAATGGGGATACAGCCAGACCGTCTCCCTCGCGGACAACGGCACGGACTGGGCGAGGAGCATCTTCTGGAGTAAGGGCCGCTACTTCCTGGTGATCGACACCGTGGAGGCCCTCAAGGAAGGGAGCTTCAATCTCGACTGCATCTGGCGGGTGCTGGGGGAACCGGAGGCCGGATCGGACAGGCTCGATGTGGAGCAGGAGGGGGAGCGGTTCCACATCGTCAACGCGGACCGATCCGAGAAGCACATAACCGACCGAGAGGCCGATTTTTCCCCCGATTGGGAGAAGAATTGGGCCTCGTACGAGCACGCGGACGGCGTGGTCCGCATGTGGCATCAGCGCAAGCGGGTGAGCCTGCGAGTGGGAGAGCAGACCGCGTTCGTGAACCTGATGTATCCCTCCAACGAGGCCGCAAGACAGTCCTATGAAGTCGACTCCGTGGGCGCGTCAGCGGTCCTGATCCGTGACGAGGGATCGGGCGAGCGGGTCCTGGCAGGTGTTGCGGCCGGGGCGTGCCGAGTGGGCGACCTCGAGGTGGAAGGCAAGCTCTTCCGCGTGGACGGAACCGGATTCGCGCTGGTGGAGGGCACGAAACTGGCTTGGGAGGGCCCGCTCTTCCGAAGCTGGGCGCCGGTGTGCTTGGAGCTGGACCTTGGGGAGGGCGAGGGCACGATCGAGGCGCGCGCCGAGACCCGGGTCGGCATACGGGCCGAAGGGATCAGCCTGGACGGTGAGCATGTGTCTACGGCCGGCGAGGGGGCCCTGGTGTGGTTCCGGCTTCCTGCGGGGCGCCATCATCTGAAGGTCTCCGGATGGGACGGAGAGCCGTTCGGCCAGATGCTGCAGGATCTGAAGCCACAGCCAGAGGGATTTGTTTGGGCTGGACCTCCCACGGTGGCGAAGGACGGGTTGAAAGAGATCTGGCGCTTCAACGCGGGCGCCGGTGTCACGGCTGCCGACTCGGACCCCACGGGACGGACCCTGGTGGGAACGGTGGCCGGAAAGGCGGTTCTGCTCGAGCCCGGTGGGGCCGAGAGCTGGTCCTACCAGACCAGGGGGGAGGTCAGAGCCGTGCATCTGGCGGACATCGATGGAGATGGCGTTCCCGAGTCGGTTCTGGGGACCCGGGATTGCTGGCTGCACGTCCTTGATGGCGACGGCAAGACGCGCTGGGAGCACGAGTTCTCACCCGGCAGCGGCATGCGGCCTCAGCGCCTTACGACCCTCTCATCGGGCAGTCTGGGTGACGACGGACGGGTCCAGGTGCTGGCCGGAGCCGAGGGCTGGCTGTTCCACGTGTTCGAGGCGGACGGGTCGCCGAGGTGGCAGACCGAGACCCACTACCACTGCATCACGGGATGTCTCGCGGCCGATCTGGATGGCGATGGGAAGGATGAGCTGGTGGTGGGCACGGAGTACTACACCATCAACTGCCTGAACCCGGATGGCACCGCGCGGTGGCGTCGGAGCACGGGCTGTGTGTCGCCGACGATCCAGGTGGCTGATCTGGACGGTGACGGGAAACTGGAGGTGGTCTACGGGGACTGGCGGGCGGTGAACGCGGTTCGGGGAGGCGAGCTGTTCAGCGGGCCCGGGACCTACGCCGGCCGTCCCGATAAGGGCGGCGGGATGGTCTGGCGTGTGAACATGGGCGGAGAGGTCGAAGACACGGCCGTCTGCGACCTGAATGGCGACGGCAAGCCTGAGGTAGTCGCCGGGAGTGACGTGGGGCAGCTGGTCTGCATCGCGGGAGATGGCGAAGTGCTCTGGCGCAGGGACCTGGTGGACAAGATCACCTGGCTGACGACGGCGCGTGGAGGGAAGGACGGCGGGACAGCGGTTCTGGTGGGAACCGACACCGGCGAGATTCGGATCTTCGATGCTACGGGCGAGCTGATGGCCGGTACCCGGGTCGACGGGGAGGTCACCCACCTGCGGACGGTGGCCTCCGAGAAAGGCGATCGGGTGGTGTGCGCCACGTCAACGGGGCAGGTGACGGCCTTCGAGCCGGCGTGGTGATTCGGAGGGGCGAACGACATCATCGCTACGCAACCCGATCCGTCTCCCTGAGTGATTTTGGGCTCGAAGCGAGCCCAAAATAGTATCGAAGGGCCGGCCCGAGGAAGGTGAGCATCCCCTCGCATCTGGGGCGCAGGGGTCGGTAGTCCTCGCGTCTCGATACACCCGCCTCTGCTGCGAAGCAGCTTCGGCGGGCACTCGACGTGGACGGGTTGATGGCGTTGGCAACCATGCCGTTCGCCGTCGTCAGGCGTGACTACACCCCCGCATGCGCGAGGGCCTCGTCCACCTTCTCGAGCCACGGCTCCGCGACGCGTGCCTCGTACCTTCCGTCCTGGAAGTAGGCCCGCTTGGCCATCCAGCGGTCCTCCAGGATGGCCTGGCGGAAGGCCCTGGGGAGGCGTCCTCTGAGCTTCTTGAGCTCCGCTGCTCTGGCCTGAATCTCGGGTCCGGGAGCGGCTGCCAGGATCTCGTCGGCGGTGTGCCATCCTCGGATGAGGGTCGCGGGCAGAGGGAACCAGCGGCGGATGTAGTCGATCCGCAGCCTCACCAGCGGATCTCGCGTGGCCTTCCGTGCTCGGTTGAGGATGGCCTCGAGGTCGTCGGCGTCCTGGAGTGTGTAGGTGGGCACCTGGTCGTGAAGCCCCCGCAGGCCCTGGAACCACCGGCCCTCTCTCGGCCGGCACCAGATCGACTCCAGCAGGTCGTAGAACGCCCGAATCTCGCCGGCCGCGCCGCGGAAGAGCCGCTCGAAGAACTCGTCCAGCAGCTTCTCGGTGTCCTGGCTCGAATCCCACCAGAGCTTCGACGCCAGCCAGACGTGCGGGCCGAAGCCAGGCCAGTGGGGATAGGCCTCTGCATAGAACCCCTTCACCCCCATACTGTGCTGGCACTTGATATCGTCGGCGAGCAGGTGGGGGAAGTAGCGCGGGAGCACCCATCCAAGGCCGTAGTAGTCATACTTGCAGACGTGGTCGCAGCGACCCGTCCACGTCTTGATGAACTCCCGGTCCTTGTCGCGGTATTCCGCATCCAGGTGCTGGCCGGTGTCCTGGGTGAGGTAGATGGCTACGTTGGGCTCCAGACGGTCGATATGCTCCGGCGGCACCTCCACGTTGAGGTAGGCCAGGCAGCCGACGAACTTCCCGGGATGGGACTGCTGCAGGGCCCGGGCAACCGTGTTGACGTACGTGAACCAGCGGTCGGAGTAGACCGGGTTGTTCCGGAACACGAGGTCCGGGACGTCCAGCGCGCGGCAGTTGTCGCACAGGCAGAAGCTGCGGTTGTCGTTCATGCCCAGCGAGAAGCCATGGGCTTCCGGGTGGGCGTCGAAGTAGTCGCGCGCGGCCTGGATGGTGATGTCCACGACCTCGGGGTTGCTCGTGCACGGCTGCCCGAACTGCCCGTTGCTCACCGAGTCGCTCTCCGGTACCAGCCGCTCGCCGTCGATCAGGGCGTAGTACTCGGGGTGGTTCTCACCGTAGCGTGCGACAGGGAAGACCCTGTAGAGGGCGTGGTGGAAGGCATCGTAGGGAAGCTGGGGACCGCGCCGGCTGACCCGGTTGCGTCGCTCCCAGGCTGCTGGCTCCAGGCCGGAGATGCCGCTGAAGACGCGGTGCAGGAAGTGCGGGACGACAGTTTCGTTGATCGGCGGAATCCTGAGCGTGGTCTGTACGGGGATGTCCTCGAAGAGCTCTCCGGGCAGAAACCAGCGGACATCGAGGTGGTCCTCGAGGAGGCCGTAAATCCCGTAGGATGTGCCGCTGTCGCTGCCGCCCAGGATGAAGAGGTCTCTCCCCTCGGTGGCGATCCGGTAGCCTTCGACCCCGGCGCCCTCGGAACTCAGATCCAGGGATCGTGCGAGTGCCGTTTGGCCGAGGTGAATGGCCGCACGCCCGCGTGGGGCAGGTTTTCCGTTGTCCTGACCCAGTGCAGGCGCCATCCCGGTCATCTTCTCCAGTATCGATCGGAGGTCTGCTGCCGCGTCGCGGACGACTTCGCCGGCGTCCTGGGGCACGATGACATCGGCTTTTGGTTCACCCCGATCCGATAGGGTCAGCTTTCGTGGCGTGGCCATTTCAGGTTCTCCCATTCTTGCGTTGCGAGCGTCTGTCTAGGAACTGTCGGGTCGCCTTCGGGTGCTTGGCGATGAAGTGGTCGCGGATGAGCGGCGCCTGGAACCCGCCGGGCATCGCCATCGCGACACTGGGGGCCTCGCCGAAGGGCATGTGGCAGTCGATGCAGTTCTCCTGGATCTCGGCGCCCAGCTGGCCGTGTTTGCCGCAGACCTCGGGATCGTGGCACGTCGCGCATCTCGCGGAGAAGGCCGCCAGGTCGCCGCGCTCCTCCCTGTGGGAGTCGTGGCAGGTGTTGCACGTGATCTGGTCGTTCTCCTGGAAGCACCGTGACTTGCTCAGGCGGGCGTAGGGCCCGCTGGCGTGAACGCCGGCTGCCTTCTTAACGACCCGCCAATCGATCTTGATGTGCTCCTCGAGGACATCTCCGGGGCTATAGGAGAACGGGGCACCAAGTGGCGTCCCGACGCCGGCGTGACACTGGTTGCAGACGTCGAACTGGGCCTGGCGGTCGAGGCGCACCGGGTTCACGATGGGGTCCGGTCCGACCGGCGTGGGAGACGCTCGGTGGTAGGCCTCGTGATCGGCACCGAGGCCGTGGCACCGTTCGCAGGAGACCCCGAGGACGTACGATTTCTTTCCGTATCGGTTATCGGTGTACGATGCGGATTCGATGTAGGTCGCGTGGCATTCCAGGCACCGGGTGACGATGGGTCTGCCGAAGTTGACCTCCCCATCGGCGTAGCCCGGGCTGTAGGCCCAGCCTTCCCCCTGTGTGAAATAGGAGATGGGGAGCTGGTAGAGCCGAGAGCCATCCCAGAACAGGTAGGTCTGGCCGATCTTGCCGGAACCGATGATGATGTCCATGCGCTCGGCGCGCTCGAAGAGCCTCTTCCCGCCCTTTTCGATGGTCGCGGTCTGGAAGTAACCCCTCCGGGTGGAGGTCATCTCCCACCGGAGGGCGGGGTTCTGGCTCTGGAGCACCCGGTGATCACGGTCGAACCTGCCCATCATCAGGTCCTTGTCGGGCTTCCCCGAGGTCCGGTGGTGGGCGGTGGCCAGATAGCTGTCTACAAGCTCCTGGTGGCATTCCGCACACACCTGGGAGCCCCGGTAGGCCTTCGACCCGGATCGGGCCTCACCGCCGGTGGTGTTCGGGGCCTCAGTTGCCAGCAGAGCACCCAGGAGGAAGAGTCTCATGACCCTGGTGTAAGGCATGGCGCAACCCTCCAGCTTCGGCGTTCGCACGGATAGCAGGACGCAAGACCATACGCTGGGAACGGGGGAATGTCAATCGAAAAGCCGGGGCGACGCGCACCGAGCAGGTGTGCCGATGCGCGGCCGTACCATCGTGCACACAGAGAGGTCTTTCACGATGCGAATACTCACCGTTCTCTGCGTTCTGGCGCAGGCGATGGCCATGGTCGGTTGCGGGCCCCAGTCGGACGGAGGCGTGGTCTTGCGGATTGCGTGGATGGGGCCCGAGCTTGAGACCTATCGGGTCTGGAAACGCGGGTTCGAATCGGAGCATCCCAATGTGACGCTCGAGTACCTGTACATCCCCTATGACCAGGGCCCGGCGGTCTACAACACGATGATCGAAGGCGGGAGTCTGCCCGATCTCGGCTATGTGTTCATGGGTATGATCCCCGAGTTCGCCGAGCGCGGGGCCCTCGAGTCTCTGGACGGGTATCTCAGCGAGGAGGACCGGAGTGCCTGGTTGGAGACGCCTCTGAGCGCATCCGAGTATCGTGGGTCCCTCTATGGCGTGCCCCTGGTGGGAGCCACACGGACCCTGTACGTCAGGAAGGACTGGATGGCGGAGGTGGGCGTGAAGGAGGCGCCCAACTCGTGGGAGGGCGTGCGGGAGCTGGCTGCCAGGCTTAGTGACCCCCCGAAGCGTTACGGCTTATGCATTGGCGCCGGTCGCCAGAAGCACCTGATGCAGGAGCAGATCTCGATGATGTGGGGGTTCGGGGCCTCTTTCTTCGACCGTGAGGGACGGCTGGCCATCAACACCCCCGAGGCGGTCGCCTACGTCGGGTTTCTGACGGACATGCATCGGGTGGACAAGAGCATGCCACCGGGCATCCTGAATCTGAATGCGAACGAATGCTACGCGGAGATGGCGGCCGGCAAGGTCGGCATGGTCTTCAGTGGGCCCTGGCAGGACGGGCAGTGCAGAGAGGCTGGGGTCCAGTGCGATCCGCTGCTGATACCGGCCGGTGGGAACCGCGGGATGCTCCTGATCGTGGACGTTTTGAGCATGTTCGCCACCTCGAAACACAAGGATCTCGCGTACGCGTTCATCCGCTTCGCTCAGCGGAAGGAGAACCGGACGTTGATCGACGTGGAGGTTGGTGGCGTTCCCATGACGAAGGCCGTCTCGGACGATCCGTACTACCGGTCGGCTCCCGTCGTGAACTACCTGGAGCAGATCGACATCCTGAGACTGACGCCCAAGCACCCCGAGTGGACGAAGATCCAGGATGGGTGGGGCGAGGCGATCCAGATGGTGCTGGCCGGCACCGCCTCGCCCAAGGAGGCGCTCGACATCGTGCAGCAGAGGCTGATGAAGGAGCTGGTGGATCCCAACCTGCC
>JASLMQ010000670.1 GCA_030746455.1 Candidatus Latescibacterota bacterium | reverse complement strand
CGATGGAGATTACCAGGGCAGTCGACTCGCCACAGACAAATGCGCCCGCTCCCTGGAAAATCTCCAGGTCGAAACTGTATTCGCTCCCAAGGATCTTTTCGCCCAGCACGCCCTTTTCCCTTGCCTGGGCGATGGCGATCTGGAGGCGCTCCACCGCAAGCGGATACTCCGATCGCACGTAGATGTAACCCATATGGGCGCCGACGGCGTAACCGGCGACGATCATCCCCTCCAACAGCGAGTGCGGATCTCCCTCCAGAACCGAGCGGTCCTGGAATGACCCGGGATCGCCTTCATCCGCATTGCAGATGACGTATTTCTCGTCACCGGGCACGACACGGCAGGACTCCCACTTGCGGCCGGCCGGGAAGCCGCCCCCCCCGAGCCCCCGCAGCCCTGAACGCGTCACCTCATCGACAACCTGGTCTGGGGCCAGTTCGAACAGGGACTTGTGTAGCGCCTGATAGCCACCGTTCGCAATGTAGTGGTTGATATTGGCGGGATCGATGAACCCGCAGTTGCGCAAGACTCTCCGTGTCTGAGGCTTGAGCACGGGCAAGTCGTAGAGTCTGCCGATTCCCTCAACGCTGCCGTCCCCCGTGGTGCCCAGGGCGTACTTGGCCAATGGGTCATCGCCGAGGAGGTAGCACTCAACGATTTCCTTGGCGATTTCAGGGGTGACATCGCGATACCAGATCATAGGTTGCCCCGGTTTGCCAACCCCAATCAGCGGCTCCGTATAGCAGAGCCCGGGACAGCCTGTCTCAACGATGTTGGCGTCGGTGTTGGACTCATCCAGTTCGCGTTGGAATGCCTCCAGCACAGCCAACGCCCCTGCGGAACGGCCGCAGGTTGCGGAGCCCACGAGGATCAGAGGCTGTTTGCCCTGCTGCAGTCCCTCCCACTCGGCTCTCGCCTCCTGCTCCAGCGCCTCAAATCTCACGCTCGCCTCCTTCCTCTAGGACGTCCTTGACCTTCTTGGAGGTCAATCTGGCTTCGACTCTCTCATCGATGGTGATGCAGGGCGCCAGTGCACAGCAACCAATGCACGCCACCGTCTCAAGGGAGTACTTCCGGTCGGGCGTGGTTTCACCCTCCTGGATCCCAAGTTTCCGAGATATCTCGTCCAGGATCTGCTGCGCTCCCCTCACATGACAGGCCGTGCCCCTGCAGACCGTGATCTGGGTATCGCCGACGGGCGTGAACCTGAATTGAGCGTAGAACGACGCGACGCCGTAGAGCTTGCTCTCGGACACGCCCGCAAATCGGGCGACCTCCATCATCTCCTGTTCCGGCAGATAGCCGTATTCGTCCTGCACGCGCTGCAGGATAGGGATAAGCTCTCTGGGCGATCCTTCGTAGGGCTCGACAATCTCAGCCAACCGTGCGTCCATTCGCTTACCTTCCCTTCTCGAAGGAAGCCACGTCCACGAGTGTGGCGATGGCCTGTTGCACTGCTGTGGACATCACGTCGAGTGGCAGGTGGTGCTCCGCTGTTCTGTCGAGCAGAACCGAGGCCGAGGCCGGGAACTCCTCGCTGGCCTCCCAGTAGACGAAGGCGATGGGAACTCGCGGCAATACCTGCAACTGCACGGCCAAGTCGCCAAGATCCAGCGGCCCTCCGCCCAGGGATCGGGCGGCGCGAACCACCGCGTCGGACGCTTCGGCGAACAGGGGCATCAACCGGTCGAAGTTGGGCTCGTGAGAGACGAAGAACCGGTTGACGCCGCCGAACTCCTGCAGGCCGAGCCACGCCTCCGAGAGCGGCATATCCCGGGCGTTGAGCAGGTAGTGGACGATCAGCAGTTCCAGCGACCCGCAGGCCATCTGTCCGTCTTCTGCAGCGCCGGTGTGGTCGGGACAACACCTGACCTCGCGCTGCTTCGGATCGACCGTGTAGGGGCTGCCCAGCGCGCGAAGCCGGTATCCGTCCCGGTCATGCACGGCCCCGGACCCGCGACACACGGCTTCGGGATCCAGGCCCGCCAGCTCCTGCCAGAAGCTCACGTCCATACGTGGGGCTGCCTCGCCGTAGGTGGCCGGCGGTCAGGCGTCCAGCCTCTCGACGATCTCGCCAACGGCCCTAAGCGTCACACCGTCGGTGGGCAGGTCCATCACGCCCCTGGCGGCCATGCTTCGCTCGGCGACCGCCGGGTCGTACGGAATCTCTCCCAGAAGCGGCAGGCCGTCTTGCTGTATCCCTTCGAGGATTTCCTTGTAGCCCGATCCGTTCCCGGTTGGCTCGACCGCATTCATATGGTTCAGAACCAGGTAGTTCTTCTTGATGCTGAGCTTGAGCTTCTGAACCAGCTTGTGAATCCGGTCCGCAGAGCGCAGCGACGTGGCCGTGGGGTTGGCCACCAGAAGGAGCGCGTCTAGGTCACGCGTGGTGCGGCGGGACAGGTGCTCCATGCCGGCCTCGTTGTCCATCAACACGTACTTGTAGCTGCTGGCCAGCTTGTCCAGGAAGGCCCTCAGCAGGTCGTTGGCGTGGCAGTAGCACCCCGGGCCCTCGGTGTGCCCCATCACCAGCAGGTCGAAGCCCTTCGACTCGACCAGGGAGTCGTGGACCTGGTACTCCACGAGCTGGGATTTGGTCACCCCTGCGGGCGCTGCACCGTCGTTCATGATCTCGTCGATGGTGTCGACCACCGATCGGTCGTATTCGACGCCCAGGGCCTCGTTCAGATTGGCGTTGGGGTCGGCGTCGACCGCGAGGATGGGCGTCTTGTCCGTGCTGACGAAGTAGGTCGTGATCAGCGCGGACAGCGTGGTCTTGCCGGTGCCGCCCTTACCGGCGACAGCGATTCTCGCAGGCATCTATCTATGCTCCTAGTCTATGTTTGACCGTTGGGAAGAGGCTGATGTCGGTGTGGGGCAGGAAGAGCGAGCTCACGTATTCGGACATATAGGCCTGCTCGGAGCAGAGCTCGATGTTCATCATCCGGTCGGCGATCTCTTCAGCCTTGCCCATCGCCTGCCTGGAGAGCAGGAACATTCGCGAGCCAGCCAGGGAGCTGTTGCCGATGAAGGCGTAGCGTTCGGCGGGCAGGTCGGGGAGGAGGCCGATCGTGATGGCCTTCTCGACATTGAGATGATTTCCGAGGCCCCCGCCGATGTAGACCTGGTCGATCTCTTCGACGGTCATCCCAAGCCGATCGAGAAGCACCTTGGCGGCCGAGTAGATCGACCCCTTCGCCCGGATCAGGTTCTCGATGTCAGCCTGGGTGATCACTATGTCCCAGTCGGTGGCGGTCTCTTCCA
>JASLMQ010000669.1 GCA_030746455.1 Candidatus Latescibacterota bacterium | reverse complement strand
AACATCGCAGCCGGTGCAGCCATGCTTTCCTTGGCAGCTCAGGAGCACGACGTGTGGCCTCCCGGTTCCCCTCGTCACCTCGAGATTACCCGGGAAGGCGATGGTCTGCGGCTTCGCTGGGAGCGCCCTGACGCCGATGCCGACGGCACGCCGCTCACCGGTCTGCAAGGATACTTCGTTTACCGGGCGACGGACAGGGACGGCCCGTATGAACGACTGCACGATCAGCCCGTGACCTCCGCGGGCTACCAGGATTCCTATGCGTCGGAGCGCGGGTCCTGGTACCGAGTTACGGCGGTAGACTACCGGCGTCCCCCCAATGAGGGCCCCCCCTGCGAGCCGGTCGGATGGGATCCGCCGCGGAAACACTGAACCTGATCGCAACATGGAGGAGATCGGTCGGCCGAGCGTGTGGGTGCCCTGAACGTGCGTGGCTCGCGGGACAGGAGAAACCGAGATGTCGACAGATAGGACGACGGAACGGATCTACAGCGATGCCATCGTGATCGACGGCCTCAACGTGTCCAACTGGCGAAGTCCCGCGGTGTTCGAGAACGTGCGCGCCGGGGGATTCACCGCCATCAATGCCACAAGTGCCATCTGGGAGGACTGCCGCGGAGGCCTGGACGCCATCGCGGCGTGGATGCGTCGCTTCAGCGAGGACCTGGAAGCTCTGGCTCCAGTCAGGACGGTGGACGATATCCGCGCGGCGAAGGCAGAGGGCAAGCTGGGCATCATCATCGGATGGCAGAACGCCTCCCCCATTGAAAACGACCTGGACCGTCTGGCCGTCTTCCACGGCCTTGGTGTGCGCGTCATCCAGATCACGTATAACGAACGGAACCTGCTGGGCAACGGGTGCTATGAGCGATCCGACGGCGGACTGAGCCGGTTCGGCGTCGACGCCATCAAGGAGATGAACCGGCTGGGAATCCTTGTCGACCTGTCTCACGTGGGGGACCAGACGACCCTGGACGCAGCCGAGGCGTCCGAGAAGCCGGTCTCGTGCACGCATGCGAACGCGCGTGCGTTCTTCGATCACGTGCGTAACAAGACGGACGACGCCCTCCAGCTGATCGCCGAACGGGGAGGCGTCATCGGAGCAAACGCCTTCCCCGCCTTCTTCCCCAACACCTTTGAAACCACGCTGGCGGAATACGTGGACGCCATCGAAGACCTCGTCGACCGGGTGGGTATAGACCACGTGGCGATCGGTACGGACTACACGCTGGATCAGCCGAAGTCGTTCTTCGATTGGCTATTCTCACAACAGGGCACGAAGATCCAGGAGCGACCCATTTCCTATCCAGACCCGCTGCTCCATCCCGCGGGGATCGAAACGCCCGACAAGTTCCCCAGTATCGCAGGCGAACTGCTCGGCCGCGGATATGGAGAGGCCGACATCCGGAAGATCCTCGGGGAGAACTGGCTCCGGATCTTCGGTGAGGTGTGGACCTGAACGCCAACGAGTAGGGGCACGGCGCCGAGCCCCTACGTAGATTGTTCTCTCTCAGTAGGAACGCATCCAATGTCCAATGCAAGGCCCGAACGCCCCAACGTCCTCGTCATCATGTGCGATCAGCTGAAGGCGACGGCCAGCCATCTCTACGGTAGCACCTTCTGTGAGACGCCGTCGATGGAACGCCTGGCAGCTGAGGGCGTGCTCTACCGACATGCAATCACGCCGCATCCGCTGTGTGTACCCGCCAGGATCTCGCTCTGGACGTCCCAGTTCCCGCACTCCCACGGCGGCAGGCGCAACCAGACCTTCATGCCATCCGACGCCGTGCACGCGTACAAGCTATGGAAGGACGCGGGCTACCATACGGGTAAAATCGGGAAGAACCACTGCTTTGAGTGTGCGGAAGACCTCGCGCTGTTCGACACATGGTGTCAGATCAGCCATGGAGGCCTGACAGCGGGCGAGACGACAAAGGGTATGGACTGGTTCAGACCTGTCGAGAGAGTCAACGAAGCGCACGGCGTTCGGCGGAACATGCCCGACTGCGGCCCCAGATTCTCGTATGCCGCCTCGGACTTTCCCCTTGAGGACTACTCGACCGGTCTGGTTGCAGGGCAGACCGTACGCTTCCTCGAGACGCACAAGGACACGCCCTTCGCGCTGTGGGTCTCATTCCCCGACCCACACGAACCGTGGGAGTGTCCCCGAGAGTACGCCGCCATGTTTCCCCCCGCCCGCATCGACATGCCGCCGTGGCGCACTGATGAGTTCACCGACGGCACGTCACCTGAGAGAAATCGGGTCCTGCACGCGATGATGGGAATGGAGGACGATCCTGAGGAGCACATCCGCGGGGTGGTGGGCACGTATCACGCGATGGTGAGGTTCCTCGATGATGGAATTGGACAGATCCTGGATAAACTGGACACAACCGGTCTCAGGGAATCCACCATCGTCGTGCTCTGCTCCGACCACGGCGACTTCGCCGGTGAACATCAGATGCAGTGCAAGGGGGGCGTGTTCTTCGACTGCCTCACCCGTGTGCCGTTGATTGTCTCGTGGCCCGGTCGGTTCCCGAAAGGCCAGGTGGACGACAGCATGGTGAACCTGATCGACATTGTGCCCACGCTTCTGTCGGCCCAAGACCTGGACATACCAAGAGAAATGCACGGCCAGAGGCTACCGACAGTGACCGATGAAGAACCCAGGGACGCAGCCTTCTCCGAGTACGGTGCGGGAGGTCCTCCCTTCCTCATGTCCGACCTGGAGCAGCTGGAAAGGCCCTTTGGGCGCAAAGCGCTGATCCAGTCGCTGCAGTGGCGGGAGGCCGAGGGCAGGCGTAAGATGGTTCGAGCCCGGAAATGGAAGTACGTCCACGACCCGATGGGCGATCGGGATGAGCTCTACGATCTGGCGAACGATCCCTGGGAGCTTCACAACGTGGTTGATGCCCCTGCGCATCGCGACGTGCTGTCGGATATGAGAGTCAGGCTGGCCGACTGGAGCATCCGGACCGAGGACGCCACCCCCGTACCCCTACCGGACGCATAGCCAGCTAAGCGGGAGTCCAAATGGGACCGACGATCGAGTGGGTGGTCGCCCACATCGTGGAGATGCGCGTGGGCTTCTCCTATTCCACCGGCACGCTGGACCGTGCCCGCGCCATCGTCTGGGAGATCCACGCCGGATCGGAGACGGGCTGGGGCGAGTGCCAGTTCGCAGCGGAGCAGTCCACCCCGGGCATTGCCATGGCCCTCGGTGAGGGCTCCCCAGGGGACCTGCACGATGCCCTCTACCGTTTCGTCTGGCCGTTGATCGGCTGCAGCGCATCCGCGCTCGAGGCGTTGCTGCCCCCCATGTCCGCCGAGCTGGACTGGGATCTTCTCGTCATCCGAGAAGGATTGAGCATCGCGCTCTACGACCTGGTCGGGAAGGAGAGCGGATTGCCGGTCCACGCGCTCCTGGGCGGCAGGCGGCGGAGCCATGTGCCCGGGATGCCCGTGATCCACGTCGCCCCACCGGCTGTGATGGCGCGGCGCGCCGAAGCGTGGGTGAAGGAGGGATATCGCTTCCTCAAGGTGAAGTTCCGGGGCCAGATCGATACCGACGTCGAGGCCGTTCGCGGCATCCGCGAGTCCATTGGCCCGGAGATCCCGATCCAGGTCGACGCCAATGACGGCTACGCAGAGCTCGAGGAAGCCGAGCAGGCGATCCGCGCACTCGATCCCCTGGGGATCGACCTCTACGAGGACATGCTCGCCGCGCCGATCGACCGGATTGCCGAGCTGCGTCGGCGCACGGGCGTGCGCATTATGGTCGACCGCCAGGCCACCTGGCCCCACGTGCGCGACGTGATCCGCGCGGGGGCGGCCGACGTGATCAACCATCATCCCAACAACCAGGGCGGATTGTCCACGGCACTGCAGATCGATGCGGTGGCCACGGCAGCTGGCCTCGAAACGGCGATCGGCTCCAGCGGCCTCTTCGGAATTCAGGACGCCGCATTCCAGTCCCTCAGCGCCGTGATCGGGCTGACGAGGCCCTGTGAGGACATCGGTCTTCTCCCCTACCATTCCGGCCCGACGGAGGGCGAGTACGATTTCGACCGCGAACCGGGCATCGTGGAGACCCCCTACCCCATCGAGCGCGGTATCATCCACGTGCCCGACCGGCCCGGGTTGGGGGTGGAGGTCGACGCCGACAAACTGGCGGCCTGCACCGTGGAACGGCTCTTGTTCGAATGACCGCAAACTGTAGGGGCAACGTCGATTGCCATCTCTAGGAGGAAGGATCTAATGGCCGACCCAACCCCCGATCGCCCCAACGTCCTGCTCATCTGCACCGACCACTGGAGCGGCCTGCTCAACAGGGAGGCGGGCCATCCAGTCGTGATGACGCCCACGCTGTCGCAGCTCAGCCGGTTCGGCGTAACCTACTCCCAGGCCTACTCCGCCTGTCCCTCGTGCATCCCGGCCAGAAGGTCGCTGATGACGGGGCTGCGCGCGCGGTCGCACGGCGACCGGACCTTCAAGGAATGGAGCCCCATGCCCGACGCCCCGACGATGGCCCAGTGCTTCCGGGATGCGGGGTATCAGGCCTACGCCGTGGGGAAGTTCCACGTCTACCCGCAGCGCGACCGGGTCGGCTTCGACGACGTCATCCTCGAGGAGCAGGGACGCCATCAGTTCGACGGACGGGCCGACGACTACGAGCTCTACCTGGCCGAGCAGGGCCACACCGGGATGGAGTACGCCACCGGGATGTGTCACAACGACTTCATAGCCAGGCCCTGGCACCTGCCGGAGCACTGCCACCCCATCAACTGGGCCGTGCGGGAGATGTCCCGAACGATCCACAGACGCAACACCGAGAAACCCGGGTTCTGGTACCTCTCCTTCTCCGCCCCCCATCCCCCTCTGACGCCGCTGAAGGAATACCTGGATCTCTACCGGGATGTCGAGATCGATAGACCCACCGAAGGCAACTGGTCTAGCGATCCGGATGCGCTTCCCTACGCCCTGCAGTACCGGAACAATGGCCTGAGCGCCCTTATCGGCGCGCCGTGGCACGAGCAGGCACTCGCCCGCCGGGCGTTCTACGCCACCCTTACGCACATCGACCACCAGATCCGGCTCCTGATCGGCCTGCTGCGAGAACAGAACATGCTGGACAACACCTTGATTCTCTTCACCAGCGACCACGGGCATATGATCGGGGAGCACGGCCTCTGGTGTATGACCCCCCTTTACGAGATGTCTGCCAAGATCCCGCTGATCATCTGTCCGCCGC
>JASLMQ010000668.1 GCA_030746455.1 Candidatus Latescibacterota bacterium | reverse complement strand
CGTCGGGTCAGCGTCGGGCTGATGAACTCGCTGATCAGGATCCCCAGAAGGACGATGGACGTGATCGCATCCGTCAGGCCGGATCGGTGGATCTGCTGCAGGTTGATCACAATCGCGACGGCCATCCCACCGTGTGAGATGAGCCCCCACCCGACGCGACGGAACGGGAGGGCGTCGGGCAGGAACGCACGGGTCGAAACGAACCCGCCGACAAGCTTGCCAAGGGTCCGGACCACGAAATACGCGGGGACCCCTGCCACGATCCAAAGCGCGTCCACGGCCCAGCCGGCGCCGATCAGCAGCAGGAACAGGATGTAGATCGAGTGCTCGCCATGCATCAGGACCGAACGAATCCCCGTGCGCGCACGGTGCCGGCCCAGGTTGGCCACCACCATGCCCGCGATCAGATTGATCAGCAGGGGGGAGAGGCTCAGGTACAGGGCCAGCCCGCCACCGAAGACGATGGCCCCGATCACGATGAGGAGCATCTCCCGAGGGTTGAGGCGATACGAGGCCAACGCCGTCAGCAGAAGCCCACCCACGATCCCCAACCCGATTGATACAGCGACCCAGAGGGGTCCGGAACCCGCTCCGTGAGGAACCGCCAGACACACCGCGAACCCGAAGGCCACAACACCGACCAGGCCGTCCATGTCAGAGACGTTCTTGAGCAGCCGCATCAGGGGGCGGGCCTCGGGCCGCGCGCCCCGGGAGACCAGTGCCAGACTGCTCTGTGCGGTGTCCGAGGCCGCAGCGCCGAGCGTCAGCGCCGCCACGATGGCCATTGTCCCCTCTCCGGGGAACAGCCACCGGAAGAGCACGGCAGAGGGGATGGCGACCACGGCCATGGTCACGAGGGCCTGCACCATCGCCACCCCGAAGGACTCCCTCGGGATACGGATCAGGCGCCGGAATTCCCACTGCACACCGAAGAGCAACCCGATCCACGACAGCCCCAAACCTAGGAACGGGTACAGGCCCGCAAGCGTGGCGTCGTCGAGTATGTTGAAAACGCCGCTGCCGAGCAGGACCCCCACCAGCAGGAACTCGGTTCCCGTGAGGAAGAGGTTCTCCACGCCCAGCGGCAGACGAACCCGAACGAAGCTCACGCGCGATCCCACGAACGCGATGATGGCCACCAGAACGGCTACGAGCACCAGCTTCATCGGTGGTCTCCGTCCTCCGGGCCCCAGTACGCCTCCGCGGGGATAAGGAACGCCCTGCCGACATCGGGATGACTGAAATCCACACCGGAGCCATGGAGCAGGGCCATCAGCGGATCCAGCAGACCGGGATCGTGAATGGGCGCGAAGATCATCTTGGTCTGTCCGTGGCCGCCTGTGGTCTGCCAGAGCCCGGCGAAGATGGGCACATCCTCGGACAGCACCTGTTCCATGTTGGTGCTCTCCACAACGGGTGCGCCGGTGATCTCCATTTCCACCAGGGCGGAAAGCACTTCGTCAAGCAAGTCTTCGCGGTATAGTATGATCACGAGCAGATGCATCTCTGGGGTCTTTCCGGACATGTGGAATCCGCCTTCAGCCGTCAGCGGTCAGCGGTCAGCAGTCAGCCAGAACCGGTACTGCCTTCTGTCCAAGGGGCGTCTGTGCTACCATTCACGAGGTCGCCTTGCGGCAGATCTATTGATCTGGTTCAGCTGACAGCTGATAGCTGAAGGCTGACAGCTTCCTCTCGTCGTCTCACGCCTGGCCTCCGAAGCTGGCACCACCAGCGAAGGAGGGTCTCACGTCCTCTACACCGGCTCCTGCTCCCGAACCAACGCCATAATCTCCTCCGCATCCTGCGCCGCCAGCACCCGCTCCCGGTTGTCCTCCCGGTCGAAGATCCGCGCAGTCCGGCTCAGGACGCTCATGTAGGACGCCATCGAGGATTCCGAGGAGAGGATCAGGAACACCAGCTGCACCGGCTCTCCGTCCAGACTCTCGAAATCCAAGCCCGAACGCGAGATGCCGAGGGCTGCCGTGACTCCCTCGATCTTCGGGCATCGTGCGTGCGGAATCGCCACCCCCCGCTCGACGCCGCTGGTTTCGATAGCCTCTTGCTCCAGCACGCACTCGAGGATGTCCTCGGCATTGGGTAGGTCCACAGAACCCCTCATTACTCGGACCATTTCCTCGATGGCCTGCCGCTTCTCTGTGCTCTTCAGGTTGAGCTCGATCCTGTCGGAAGCCAGAGCTTCGGAGAGTCTCATGGGTCCGTCTCCTTCGATCGCCCTTCCCCGAAAGGGCTCCGCGATGCGCTATTGCCTTTCCCTGTTACGGTATCTCGATCTCCGCCGTCGTACTGCGCTCCACCGGATCGAATGAAATGAACGTCACATCACCTTCGCTGTAGAAGGTCTCACGCCCGAAGGCCGAGCGAGAGGCGGCCGGCGTGAGAGGCCTGCCGTCGACGCGTACCCCTCGCACATCTGCGCCCGTGACGCGCAGAGTCAGGTCCGGCACCCGAACCGGTAGATCCAGTTGGGCCCTGTTGCCGTCGACGGTCACCTCGGCCATCTCGCGGGCGCACGCGTAGTTCGTGATCTCGCTGCACGTGCGCCACCGGGTCCGCTCCCCGTCCGGATCGCGCTCGCGCAGCCGTCGGACCACCGTCTTGAAGGCGTTGAAGCCCCTCCGGTCGTTGTCGTGGAGCCCGTAGAACCCCTGCCAGTGGCTGCAGAGCACCGCGGGGTCTGCCGAGTCGATCACGGCCGGGAGGCGGCCCCCCTGCAGGTCCGCGGTGATGTACCGGTTGACATCGACTTCACCGTAGCCCGTCCACGACCCCGTGTAGTCGCCCACGCAAGCGATGATCTCGCCCACCGCCGTGCCGGCCTCGCGGTCGGCATACCACACAGGCGTCTCCACCGGCCCGTCGCCAGACACACGCTTGAAGAACATGGGGGTGTCCAACCCCGTCACGCGCCGAACGGCGGCGCCCAGCACCCTCGCGTAGAACTCGATCGGATTCCCGAAGCCGCCCGGAGATGTCACCCCCTGAGGTCCGAGGCCCACGTTCTCCAGGATCTCGCACGCCAGCGCGATGTAGTCCGTCACCCGCTCCTCTTCGTCCACCGGCAGGTTGTTCCACCCATGTTGTTCCCACAGGTTGGTATCGATCGGCTGGAGCGTCTCCAGGTCCACCACGAAGGTGTGTGTGATCATCTCCGGCGTGATATCGAAGTTCGGGACGATCAGCTCCCGGCACATCTTGATCCAGCTCTCCTGCTGTTCCTTG
>JASLMQ010000667.1 GCA_030746455.1 Candidatus Latescibacterota bacterium | reverse complement strand
GACTAATGGCCGGAGCGTGTATGCCATAAGGGGACTTACACCCCTCTGACCAAGTACGCTCGCAGGCGCACGATCCCGGATCCAGTCCGGGATGACAGACGCAGGTGGCGGCGGCTGGAGGGTCGAGCGAAAACCCCGGCCAGAAAGCTCTATCCGACCTCCGCCGTACCGGCTGGCTACTCTCCCAAGTTGTAGAAGACGTAGAGGCCGTCCTTCCCCGGCGCCACGATGTCGAGAAGCCCATTGTCGTTCAGGTCGGCAACGGCGAAATGGATGCCGCACCCCTGGGTCGCGCCGATCGGCCCGTAGTCGATCACCTGCCTGGCGAACCCCTCGCCCGTCCACTTGAAATAGGAAATCCCATAGTCGTCCCACGCCCCGGGGTCATTCCCGTTGTGGGCACGGAACCGTTTGCCCGTGACCAGCTCGCACTGGCCGTCCCCGTCGATGTCGACCCAGTGCATGTCGTGGTACTGCGCGTTGAACGGGTCGATGGGATGAATCGTCCACGTGCGCGTGCCGTCCTGCGCACGCGCCTGTTCGAGCCAGGACAGGCCGTAGCCGTGCCCGTTGCCCACGATGATGTCGTTAAGCCCGTCGCCGTTGACGTCCGCCACCAGCATCGGGATGCTGCTGCCGTGCCAGTCCAGCTCCCAGGCATCGCTGTGCCGGATCCACACCCCGTCCCAGGGATCCGCCGGCGCCTCCAACCAGCCGTGGTGCAGCACGACATCCATTCGGCCGTTCCCGGCGATATCGCCGCAGCCCAGCCCGTGCCCCTGCCGCTCTCCATCTGGAAAGGTGAAGATGACGTGCCGGTCGAACACCCCGGCCCCCTTGCCGGCTGCATCGGTCTTGAGCTTGAACGCGACCACCTCATTCTGGCCCGGTGTGTTCGGCACGAGTTCGTCCACGCCGTCCCCATCGATGTCGAAGGCGCGAGTCGTCTCGACGTTGCCGGTTTCGGCAATCACGTGTTCGGGCCACATCTCGGCCGGGTCCTCGGGATTCTCGCGCCAGCGCAGTGTGTTGCCCCACCATCCGCCCGTGATGAAGTCCAGCCTTCCGTCGCCGTTCACATCAAGCGGGATCGTGGAAAAGTCGTCATAATACTCGCCGCTCGCCTGCACGGGCCCGATGTGATGCCTGGCGCGGAAGTCCGGCCCCCGATACCAGAAGGCCCCGGACACGATGTCGGGCACGCCGTCGCCATCCACGTCGAACACCCCCGCCGACTCATAGGTCTCGTCTGAGATCCATTGCTTCTGCCATTTCAGCGGCATCCCACCACTCCCCTCACTTGCCGGTCTTGAGCCGGATGTACTCGCGGGCCATCTCCAAATCCTGCAAGGCCTCGGCCGCGGTCGTCATGGGCTTCATCTCACCCTTCACCGCGGCAATGAAGTTCGCGGCCTGCTGGCGCATCGCATGGATCCAGGGGAGCTTGGGCTCCGACCGTTCGGGGGTCGCGCCATCGCCCGGATCGCGATAGATCTCGACCCGCCCGGGCCGGTTGCACGCCAGAGGTGCCGGCAGGTCCACCCGGAGCCATCCCTTTTCGAAGCAGACCAGCGCGTGCTCCTGCCAGTCGACCGTCGTCCGGTAGGGAGACATCTCGATCGTACACGCGACACCCGATTCGCTCTCCCCGGCGAACAGCACCCCCGACGGCTCGGCATAGGTCACCCGGTACGGCTCCCCCAGAAGGTGTCGCATCAGGTTCACCTGGTGGATGTAGTAGTTCACAAACGCCGTGTAGTCCTTGTATGTCGACTCGTCCATGTCGGAAGCCGGAGGATCGGACTCGAGCGACAAGGCGACGTCCTCAGCCTCCTTCACAAGCCCCTCGAACCCAGCGGCAATCCAGTCGCCGGCCGGCATGAGAATGCGCACGTACCGCAGCCTGCCCAGCTCTCCAGACGCCTTGAGCGCATCGATCTCCCGCTTCGCATGCATCGTGGCCGGATCGCTGCGCTTGTGATAGCCGAGCATCATGAACGTCCCGCTCTCGGCTACGGCCTCCACGATGCGCACCCCCACCTCCACGGAGCCCGCGAGTGGCTTCTCAGTGAACACCGGCACGCCGGCTTTCAGCAGCTCTGGTACCAGCACGCCGTGGCGGGTGAAGGGCTGCGCTGCCACGATGGCATCAAGCGTTTCGCTGGCCAGCATCTCAGCGGCCTCACCATACACTCGCGGAATCTCGTATCGACGTGCCACCGCCTGCCCCGTGTTCTTCCTGAGCTCGGCGAGGGCCACGATTTCACAGCTCTCATCGACGGCGTAGTTGCGCAGGTGTGCCATCTGCCCCATGCTGCCAACGCCGCAGAAGCCGATCTTGACGTTCTCGTCCGACACTTTGCCCCCCTACTTGACCTTCCGGGTCGCCAGCTCACCAAAACGGTTTGCGATCGCCAGCGCCGGGTCTACGGGGACCTCGACGCGCTTCACGTTCTTCGGAACCTTGATCTCGGGAGCGATGGCGAGCTTCTTGCCCTTGAATTGCGGCAGCCACTTCCGCTGCGCCTTGAGCATCTCGGCCGTCATCTCCCGTACTTCTCTCAGCGTGCAGCAGGCGCTGGTCAAGGGGTCCATCGCGATCGCCTGCATTACATGCTCCGGATCGCCCGTCAGGGCCGCCTCACCCGTCAGGCTCTGCACCGTGACGTTGCTCTGGTTCAGCGCCGCGCACTGAGGCGGCAGAGCGCCGACACGGGTCGGGTGAAGGCCCTGCTTGTCGGCGAAAACTGGAACTTCGACGCAGCACCCCTGTGGCAGGTTGTCCACGTAGCCGTCATTCCGCACGTTGCCCTGCAGGCGGAACGGCCGGTCGGTCTCCCGGGCTTCCAGGATGTAGGAGCAGTACTCGGCGCTCCGGTCGCCCAGCTCGGTCGATTCCGTCTTAAGGTAGTTCACCCCTTTGTACTTGTCCGCCAGCATCCGGGAGAAACTGTAGTATGCCCCGCTTTCACCACCGAAAGCCGGCTCGTCGCAGTAGGCCTCGAGCGCCCGCTTGCTCGACCGGAACCACGGGATGTACTCCGACAGGTGCCCGGTGGATTCGGTCATGAAGTAGCCGAAGTGGCGCATGACCTCGCAGCGCACCTTCTCGTTGACGTAGTACTCGGGCTTCTCGCAGTTGCGTTTGAAGACCGGGTACAGGTCGCGTCCGTTCCGCTTGTCCCGCAGCGTGAGGAACCACGCCATGTGGTTGATCCCCGCGCAGGTGTAGTCGATCTGGTCCTTGGGGACCCCGACGTATCCGCTGATCAGGTCGAGCGTCGTCTGCACCCCATGGCAGAGCCCGATGAACTGGATCCGGTCCGTGACCCGCCCGAGCAGGTAGCAGCACGCCCCCATCGGGTTGGTATAGTTCAGGAACAGGGCGTCGGGACACAGCTCTTCCATCTCGCGCATCATGTCGAGAAGCAGCGGGGCGGTGCGCAACGTCCGGAAGACCCCGCCCGGGCCGAGCGAATCGGCGATGCACTGGTCCACACCGTACTTCAGCGGCACCTCATAGTCGATCTTGAAGGCGTCCAGGCCACCGATCTGCACCATGTTGATGACGTAGTCGGCATCCTGAAGCGCCTCGCGCCGGTCGAGTGTGCTCCACACCTTTGCGGGGAGACCGTTCTTCTGAACGACACGCTTGAGGAAGACCTCCATCGCCGAGAGCTTCCGACGCGTGCGGCTCATCAGGCAGATCTCGCTGTCCTGCAGCGCCGGGGTGGACAGGATGTCCATCGACAGGGTCTTGCAGAACACGAGGCTGCCAGCTCCGATCATCGCGATCTTGGGCATTGCGGCCCCTCCTCTCATCGTCCTGCTACACGCCTTGCATCAGCTCCTTGAGATAGGAGAGCGTGTCCCGGATGCTGTCCTCGGTGGTCTCGGACGCCCCCCTCTCGATGCACAAGGGCCCGGTGTAACCCGCGTTCTTCAGGATCTCGAGGCATCTCTTCAGGTCATACTCGCGGTGATTCCCGTCGCGGTCCTCCCAGGCCTGCTTGCCCTCGGTGTCGTAGTTGAACGCTTTGACGTGGCAGGAGAAGGCCCTGGACGCCAGAACTCGCATCCCGTCCTCCCAGTCGCCTCCGGGGAAATTGCCCGTGTCGGGACACGTGGCGAACCAGGGGGTGTCCACGCCGCTCAGGATTCGGGCGAGATTCTCGGAGGTGGAAGACACGCCTCCGTGGTTCTCCACGAGCAACTTGACCCCGGCCTGCTGACCGACCTCGGCCAGCTCCCTGTAGCCCTCGATCACCCGGTCCATCGCGCCGTCGTCATCCGCGTGCCCGGTGTTTATCCGGATGGCCTCGGATCCCACGGCGGAGGCCGTGTAGAACCACTGTTTGAGCGCTTCGATGTCCGTACGCCGGACGGACGCATCCGCGCCCGCGATGTTGCGCACCGACAGGCCGTTGTCCTCCAGTATACCGCGCAGCTCGTTCAGGTAACGGGCATCCTGGCTCTCGAAGAACGTCGAGCACAACTCCACGGTCTTCACACCATGCGACGCGCAAACTCCCGGGAACTCCAGAAGCGTCATGGTCTTCTCTCTGAGGATCTCCCCGCTCAGCACCCATCCCGCGATCCCGATTTCAAGCTCCATACTCTCCTCCTTCTTCCAAGATCTGAGTTGTGCGCTCCTCTCCGCGAAGAGCCCTATCCCGCAGAGGCGCGGAGACCGCAGAGAAAAGCAAACCGGAGAAGAACGTTACACCGGAACCAAAGCTTCTCCGACCAGTCATTGTAGGCTCGTGCCCTATATTCTTCAGTCCTGCCACACGTGCTTGGCCAAGCGGATGCCCGCGTCGACCACCGCCCGCTCCGCGCCCGGTGCCAGGATATAGGTCCCGTAGTAGAACCGGAATGACGTCTCCGGCTCGTACCCACCCTCCTCGAAAGCCTTCGCGGTTGGGAGGTAGCCGATCACACCGTTGGTGTAGCCCGTTACCAGCGTATGCGCGAAGGGCGAACCCGATCGGATCGCCTCCCCGATCTCGAAAAACGTCTCTCCGGGCGTGGTGACGAGCGCGGCGTCACCCAATGCGATGGCCTGCATCTCGATCATCCGCGATCGCTTCTCTTCGGGGCGCTGGCGCTCCGCGATGACGTCGCGTGCATACGCAACAAGGTGGTCCGACTCGATCCTCTCCGGGGACACGCCCTCCCCAAGCGCTTTGGTGCGCTGTTCCACAAGCGTTTCCATCTCGGGCACGGAGGGCAATTCCTGGAGTGGGATCTCCACGTCCTCGACCGCACAGCGGATCCGGA
>JASLMQ010000666.1 GCA_030746455.1 Candidatus Latescibacterota bacterium | reverse complement strand
CCGCCTGCCAATAGGATGGGACCGGCTTCGCGATCCTGTTCTCTCCGCCACCGAACTGACACTCACACGCAGAGCCTTCCTCGCCATCTTTTGAAGACTCCATCAAAACCACAAAACGGGCCTTTATCAACGGGCTGCTAGGCTCCCAAGCTCTTTCGATGGACCTTTCCCTTGCTCAGTATCCCCGGACAACGCGGTTGCAGGCATCCCGAAGACGAAGAAGCGAGCGTAGGATCAGGCCCCGCATGGGCGGGACCCGCTGGACCTTCTGGAATGGTACGGGCGAACCTGCCACCGCATCGTGGATGCACTCTCGGTGGTAGGACAGAAGACGAGCCGGAAGGCCGTCCACGGGATACCACCTCACGGCCACGGTCTCCGGGCCCACCTGGATAGCGCCACCACCGATCACCCGACCCGTACAGACGCTGATCACGGCTCCCCCTCTTGGCATCTGCGGTCGCGAGTACTCGCCTACGAGCCGGCCGACCTCTATCCTGTAACCCGTTTCCTCGAATGTCTCTCGAACGCCCGCTTCCTCCCACGACTCACCCGGCTCAATGTGCCCGCCAGGCAAGGCCCAGATACGGAAATCGCGCCGTTTGTGAAGCAGAACTTGGGTCTCGCCATCGTCGAACACGATGACATTCACGCCTCTGTTCGCCATAGGTTTCCCGCCCCTAGCCCAACAGGAATCGGGCCTGTCTGTCAACCCTCCAGCGCGTGGTGACACCTCAGCTTCGCAACGAACTCCTCCGACAGAGCCATCCCCGCGCCCTCGAGATACCCGAGGACCTCATTCCCGAACGCCGTGTTTAGATGGTAGTGCTTCACCGCCCCGTTGATTTCCAGAAGGCCCAGCTCGTTGATCCGTCCCGGGTCGGCCGCACCATCCACGATCGGCGCGTGGATCGTACTATTTGTGAAGCGTGTCCCCAGCGTGCTGTCCACTGTATAGAACGTCGGCAGGGCCCTCTGGACGTCCGGTCGCAGCCGGCAGTCGCCGAAGGTCAGCTCCCCACGCACGTCCGGCGCATTCACCGTGTTCACGCCACACCGCTCGAAGGTCGCGCTCGCCACGCAGTGGCCCAGGTAGACACACACGTTGTCACAGTCGGTGAATCGGATCTTCGGGAAGAGGGCCTGACTATCGGCGTACTCGCCTGCCTCCACACCGCCGATCACCAGGTGCGCCTCACCGAGCGCCTCCGGCGTCAGCTTCTCGAGCTGGACATTCTCGCAGACCAGTGTGCAGTTGGGCTCAAGCCCTGTCTCGTCGCAGCCGCCCTTCCTGCGCAGGTCGTAGCCGAACGGGTCGGGAACCCGGATCAAGCGCACCCCCTGCTCCCGTCCTTCGACCATGATGTTGCGGAACTCGATCCGATGGGGGAAGAAGAGCCGGCCACCCGAACTGCCCTTCGAATGATCCGGTACGTCGATCAGCCAGCATCTGGAGTCGGCATCGGGCGCCGCCCTGTAGTCGATCAACACGTCCTCGATCTTGACACTGCGCGCAAATCCGATGGGATACTGGTAGTCGAAATCATCGGGGCGATAGGACAGCATCGCTGCCATTCCATCGCCGCTGGGTCGAAGCTTGCACCCCCGGATGCGGATGTCCCCATCCCACCTGGATCCGTAGTCTCGCCGGAAGTTGACGAAGACGTTCCCGTCGCGCGTCGTGTTCTCGATCACCAGATCCCCTCCACCGGTCAGGCAGATCCCCTTGAAGCCGATCGTACAGTTGCTGATGTAGAGGTTCCAGCAGTGGAAATGCACATCGACCCGATTGAGGCGACAGTTCTCCACGCGGAAGTTCTTGTTGAGGTTGGTCCCGAAGACACCCCAGGCCACCCATCCCGCCTCGGCCGTCAGATTCCGGAACGTGCAGTTCAGCATGCGTCCGCCACCGATACCATAGGTGCCGTGCTTGACCGCCTTGTCCTCATCGACGCGGTTCTTCTCCCACGGCATGGCCCGGATGTTCTCCAGGGTCACGTCATACACGTTCCTCAGCACGTAGAGGCCGCCCCGGGGTTCCAGCGAATCGTCGCTCTTCCCGGGCTCCAGTCCCATCCATTGCTCGCGGATGATCGTGCGGCTCCGTTGCACCGAGATCCCGAGCTGGTGGTAGCCAGGCGAACCGTCGGCGGGCGTATCCCCCGAGAAGTGGAAGCCTCCCCCTTCGATCACCAGGAAGTTGTCGTTGCAGTGCGTGGCCGTCACCGACGTGAAGTCCTTGAACTCCCAGGCGATGTCACCGATGATGCGCCCCTCTTCCTCCACATAGAACAGCTCCTCACGTGCCCAGCCCCGTTTGGTGTAGCTCGCCCCGGCCCGAATGCCGATCCGGTCGTTCTCGTCCACGACGGTGATGAGGTGGCCCGCATATCCCGCCAGCTCGGGGATGATCTGAACACCCGGTTTGACCTGCGCCACCAGCGCAGCCTTGGTCTCCTCATCCAGGTCCAGCGTCTCGGTCGGTCGGTCGTTGCGCACCACGAACCTGGGCGTGTGCTTGTCGTTGTACCTCTCGTCGATATGGAAAACCGTCTTCCCCCACTGCACCGGCGTCGTGATCGGGATGTCGTTCGTCTGCTTGATCCAGAACTCGCCGCTCAGATTGACGATCGGGATCTGGTGCCTGTCCGCGTACTCGTGGGCGAGCTTGATCTGGACGCCATCGTCCGGCGTGCCGTCACCCGCCGCGCCAAACATCCGGTAGTTCACCGCATTGCCTTCAAGCAGGTCGGCTGTTAGGTCGTCTCCGAGGTCAATCACATCGGCCTCGTTCGTCTTGGCCTCGGCGCCGGCTTCCTCGATTCGGTACAGCGCGCCGCCCCCGTCTCCCGGCGCGTGGAAGCCGGTCGTCTCGACCAGCTGGCCTGCACGAAGGTCTGGCTGCGATCTCAGCGATCTCACCGTGGGATAGCGAACAATCGGCTCGTCTGAGCTGTTCTTCTCATTGGACATTGGGTTCTCCTGCTTCGGGTTGTGGCTCGTTTTCCTCGTCTATTGCCGCTGCTGCCTGCTGCGTGGGAACAGCCTGACTCCTTCCGGCATCGATCGCTGCTCGCACCCATCAGCCCGTTCTGCTCCGCCCTTGGCTTTGCCACATGAACGACGTATCTTCACAGAACGCTTGTTACCCGGGTCCACTGCTCTCCTGCCGAGCAACGCCGACCGACACCACCTTCGGTCGACGTTTCTTTCGCGCTTTTCGCGTCTGGAGCATGCCCCGAGTAGTCCTCCAAGCTGCAACCTTTCGACCGAAGCGGCTTCAGCCGCGTAGGTGGGAGCAGCGAAGGAGGACGTATCGAGGGGTAGTTCCGGGACTGAAGTGGATCGGGACCAAGAGCTATATGGGGTCAATGGCCATGCCCGAACTCGAACGTCGCACCCTGGGCCGCACCGGCATGCGCCCCAGGGCCCTCGGCCTGGGCTGTGCCTACTTCGGCACGAAGGACGTCTCGGACGACGAGGCGGTCGCGGCGATCCGTCACGCCATCGACCTCGGCCTGGATTGTATCGACACGTCGCCCCTCTACGGCGAATCGGAGCGGCGTGTCGGTCTGGCGCTCTCAGGAGGTCTTCGGCAAAAGGTCTACCTCCAGACCAAGGTCGGCCTCCACCCGGATAGGCGCCACGACTACTCATCGGAGGCCATCCGCTGGAGTCTCGAGAACAGCCTGCGGCTTTTGAGGACCGATCGCCTGGACTCGGCCCTCATCCATGCCGGCAGAGACATCGAGGATGCCTCCGACCTGCTCGGGGCACTGGATGAGCTTCTGGTGATGAGAGAAGAAGGGTTGCTCGATCACATCGGCATCGGCGTTCGCTCGCAAGAGATCCTTCTCCGCGCGATGGAAACGGGACACATCGAGATCGCGCTGACCTTCCTGGACTACAACCTACTCACCCAATCCGCCGCGGACACCATATTCCCCGCTGCCCGAGAGCACAACGTGGGGCTGATCCTGGCCAGCGCACTCGGCTCAGGAATCCTTGCTGGCCCCGAGCCGGATCCCGATGTCGAGGGCGACAGGATACCGGGCCAGGAACCTCGTGCCCGTGCGATGTGGGCCTGGTGCCGGGACCGGGACGTCAACATCCGGCACCTGGCCATGCAGTTCTGCCTGGCGGCGCCGGTCGACGGGATCGTGATGCCCGGCCCCGCCAACGTGCAGCAGGTCCAGGAGGCCTACGAGGCCGCCGTCGTCGACGTGCCGCCCGAGGTCTGGCGCGACTTCGAGGCCGCATTCGGCGTTGGCATTGGGGATTGCGGAGCCAATGAATCAGCCGACTCCTCGCAGCCATAGCAGCGCTTGCCCCCTCTCCTGTTCGCGGGAGAGGGGTGGCCGCCGCAGGCGGCCGGGGAGAGGGCGCCGCGCGATCCCGAAGCAGCAATCAAGCGGAACCGATGCGCAAGGCGATCGGTCAGCAGTCTGGCCGTGCCCCTCTGGCCTCCGGCGCAAGAGGCACTGATAGGGGTAGGAAGGGCCGGTTGAGTTCCCGGCCCCTCCCCCCTCCGAACCGTGCGTGCGGTTTTCCCGCACACGGCTCTCCGGTTGGTGGTTCACCGTAGGACGGATTGGCGAGCTGTCTCAGAGGCGAGCTT
>JASLMQ010000665.1 GCA_030746455.1 Candidatus Latescibacterota bacterium | reverse complement strand
CGCAATGGGACGCTGCGCCTGGTGCCTGGCAGTCATCTGACCCCGTTTGAGCACGAGAGAGACCCCTACAGCAATCACCACATTCGTTGTTATCCTCCCGAGCAAACAGCAGAGACGATCGAGGTTGCAGCTGGGGGAGCGGCTTTCTTCTGCTACGGCACCGCCCACTGCACGGGTGACAACCACTCAGACCAGGTCCGCACGGGAGTGGCCTTCCACTTCCTCCACGGTGACCATGCCTCTGAGGATCTGGTCGCGTCGGATCGTGATCGCCGACCGTGGATTACAGGTGATGCCGCCCGGGGTGGGCTTGACGAATACGGTGTAGATGTGCGGAGTCAGTTCCTTCGATTAGCAAGATCCGCTTGAGAAAGCTTTTGTGTTGCTTATGAGACGCTTTTCAGAAGACGCTGTTCGTCGTGTTGGACGTTTGATGTTCGAGGCAGCTGGCTGTTCACCGGCCGATGCCCTTACCGTCGTAGACCATCTTGTGGAATCGTGCCTGTTCGGACACGATTCCCACGGTTCGCTGCGAGTCTATGAGTATGTCGACCAGATTCTTGCGGGCACATTTGACCCCAAGGGCATTCCACGACTTGAGCGTCAGAAAGGTGTGACCGCCTGCATCGACGGCGACAGTGCCCTGGGCCAGGTGGCCGGCAGGCTGGCCGTCGAAAAGGGGGTTTCACTGGCCCGCACCCATGGCGTCGGGGTGATCACCGTCAGGAACTGCTCACATCTAGGACGAATCGGGGCCTACCCCCTCAGCGTGGCTCGTCAGGGCCTGATCGGACTTGCTTTCGTGAATGCAGGACGATTGGGCCGCCAGATCCCACCCTTTGGGGGCATCGACGGTCGAATATCCACAAACCCCATTGCCTTCAGCGCGCCGCGCCCAGGCCAGGATCCTATCCTCGTCGATATGACCACCTCCGTTGTCGCGGAGGGGAAGATTCGTGTCGCCCACAATCGCACAGAGCAGGTTCCGGCTGGATGGATCACCGATTCTGAGGGACACCCGACGCGTGATCCAGGCGCCTTCGTTGGACCCCCAGCCGGCGCCATTCTGCCTCTCGGAGGTGTGGTTGGCTACAAGGGGTATTGCCTCGGCATGGTGGTGGAAATGCTCGGCGGCATTCTCTCAGGGGAAGGGGCCGCGAACGGGGACCAGATCATGAAAAGCAATGGCATGTTGTTGACGGTCTACGATCCGGGTTTCTTCTGTGAGACCGACAACTACGAAACTGAGGTAGAGGGCCTAGTCCAGCACGTGATGTCGAGTCGCGTAGACCCGCAGGTCGGTCAGATCCAGTTGCCTGGAGGCCCTGAGTTCAGTACCTGTCGCGATCGTCAGGAGCACGGGATCCCCATCGATGACACGACGTGGAACCGGATCCTTGAGCGAGCCCAGGCACTCGGTCTCGATACAGCAGGCTGGTCCGAACAAGCACTCGCGCAGTAGCCCCTCGGGGTGTCTGATCCCCCTGTCCGGACCTCTTATAGAGTCCTCACCTCGATGTCCAAGCTCTCGGCAGTTTCCCTTCTCGGAGACCTGCTTCAGGGCATGATATTGACCTTGTAGTCAATATATCCCCGGAAAGACAGCGAACTCTGGTGGTTGCCCTGGTTGTACAACATTAGGGCTCCGGACGTTGTTATGGACCCGGAGGCACGGAGGGTGGCCACTGGTCGCTCCCGCGGAAGGACATGTGTTCGCCCGATAGGTAGGTAGGCCAGGGTAGGTAGTCATTCACCGAATCGACGGCGCTGCCGCGTAGGAGAAAGGCACTTGGCCACTGACCATCGGTCAGGATTCGGGTGGTGGCCGGGATGTAGCGGATGGTAAGTCCACATCGGCGCCGCTGAGACGTGTTGGCATTGGAACCGTGGATGATGTTTGGATGGTGCACCGATACGTCTCCAGCAGCCAATACAATGTCGACGGCAGCCGATTCGTCCAGGTGTTGAGGATCGATGGACGATCCGAGCACATTGTCGACCTCTTGATTCTGCTGCATTTCCTGCAGTTCCGTGGACTGGGTACCCGGGATCACCCGCATGCACCCGTTGTCCACATCGGAATCGTCCACCGCCAGCCACAGCGTGACTACTTCCATCGGTTCCAGTGGCCAGTACGACCCGTCCTGGTGCCAGAGCACGGGTTGTCCATCTCCGGATGGTTTGCAGATGTAGTGGGAAGCAAACAGAGCGATATCCGGCCCCACGTACTGCTGAGCCACATCCAACAGGCGGTCGTCTGCGACCAGCCTCACCCAGAACGG
>JASLMQ010000664.1 GCA_030746455.1 Candidatus Latescibacterota bacterium | reverse complement strand
ACCTAACCTCAATCCGACGAAATCGGGGGGTGCGAGTGGCGCGAAGCGCCTGGGTACCCAGGTTCCGCCTCGGGCCCAGCCCTGGATCCTTCATGCCTCCCTTTGTGAGCCAACGCCCGGGCCTTCCTCCACCTGGATATGCCCTTCTTTCGTGTCTTTCGTGTCTTTCGTGGTGACCGGGTTCTGTCGAATCAAGGCTAACTCCCCTTTCTTGAGCGTGCTCCTTATCCCTTAGCTGATCGGCCGTTCTTGTCGCCGAGCGTCTATCGCGATGCCTGGAGCGGGCCCGGGTCGCAGCATCCGGACCTGGTCGCCCACCTGGCGCGCGGAGACCCTCAGCGCCCGTGCGCGCCACCCTCAATGTCCATCCCGTGGATGGGCCTGGCGGCATCGGCAGGATGCCTGATGGAACGAACCGATCGTCTCACTACTCGGGGGGGAAAGCAATGCCAGCCACGCTAGCGAGTCGGGAAACCGGAACCGAATCTCCGGGTCGCAGGCGAACAGCCCTTGAACTCTACCTGAGGGACATCGCCTACAACGACCTCCTGACACCCCAGCAAGAAGTCAAACTGGCCAAGCGGATCCGCGCCGGGGACCAGAAGAGCCTCGCGCAGATGGTCGAGTCGAACCTCCGCTTTGTCATCACGATCGCGAAGGAGTATCAGGGGCGGGGTCTCCCGCTGGAAGACCTCATCGCCGAGGGCAACGTCGGCCTCGTGCGCGCGGCGACGCGCTACAACGAGACCGTTGGTGTGAAGTTCACCACCTACGCCGTCTGGTGGATCCGCCAGGGCATCCTCTCCGCGCTGGCCGAAAAGGCCCGGATGGTCAGGCTGCCCGTGAACAAGATCAAGCATCTCTGCAGATTGGAGCGCATCGCCTCGGGCCTCAAACAGGAGCTGGGACGCGAGCCCACCATCGAGGAGATCGCTCACCGGGCGGAGATGCAGCCCCGCCAGGCCCAGGACCTCCTCGAGGCCGCTCGATGGCATGTCTCTCTCGACATGCCGCTGGAAGAGGGCCCCGACACCTCCCTGCTCGAAATCGTGGCGGATACCGATCAGGTCACACCGGAGGTGGAGGTGATGGAGCAGTCGATGGCGGCCGAGGTCCGCGCCGTCCTCGACACCCTGTCCGACCGGGAAGCCAAGGTGCTCAGGCTTTATTTCGGTCTGGATGGTGGGGACTCCATGACGCTGGAAAAGATCGGAAACCAGCTGAGCCTCACCAAGGAGCGAGTACGCCAAATCAGGGACAAGGCGCTTGCGGCCCTGAAGCACCCCTCCCGGATGCGGAAGATCCGGGCCTACCTGACGGAAAACTAGGTGCCCGATAGCGCGCAGGCCCACGGGCCGACGCGAAGAGGCGCGGTCACCCCCCTACTCCAGATCGATCGCCTCAGTCATATCACCCTGATCGTGAGCGATTTGGCACGGGCGAACTCGTTCTATGGGGGTTTCCTCGGGCTGCCGCCCATCCAGAGGCCCCACGCCGACGTCCAGGTGGCCTACTACAGGTGTGGCGATGCCGAGGTCCATCTGCTGGTGGCCGAAGAGCATCCCAGGCCCACGCGTCGACACATCGCCTTCGAGGTCTCGGACTTCGACCGCGTCCTGAAGTCCATCGACGGCGAGTGGGTCCGGATCGTCGGAGGGCCGGGCACCCGCCGATCGGACGGTGGGCGGTTCGTGTTTGTCCAAGATCCAGACGGCAACCTGATCGAAATCACCTGCCCGCCCGCACCCGATCCCTGACATCCCCGCCTTCGCCGGGAAAGACCAAAGGGGGCCGCGAGAGAATCTCGCGGCCCCCTTTCCTTCATGTCCTCAGCCAACCGGCTCGTTCAGCGCCTGTCAGCCTGCCTCCCGCTCGTCAGGTGCACGCCACCTCAACACGGGCTTCCGCGCAGCCGTGGCTTCGTCCAGCCTTCGGACGGGGGTATCGTGCGGCGCCTCGCGCAGGAGGTCTGGGCTCGTCTCCGCCTCGCGCGCGATCTGAGCCATCGCCTCGGCGAAGGCATCGAGCGTGTCCAGGCTCTCGGTTTCGGTCGGTTCGACCAGCATGGCCTCTGGCGCCACGTTGGGCAATGGGAAGTAGATGGTCGGCGGATGGTATCCCAGGTCGATGAGTCGCTTCGCGATGTCGAGCGCCGTGATCCCCTGCTCCCGCTTCTGGCGGGATGCCGACAGCACCATCTCGTGCATCGGCTGGGCCTTCTTGGGCCGATCAAACAAACCCTCCAGGCATTTAGCCAGGTAGTTCGCGTTGAGCACCGCCATCTCGCCGGTGCGCCGCATGCCTTCCCCACCCAGCATTAGGGAGTATACGTAGGCCCTCAGCACCATTCCGAAATTACCCCAGAAGCTGCTGACCTTGCCGATCGACAAGGGCCGGTCGTAATCGAGACGGTAGGCATCGCCGTCCCGGACCACGACGGGTACCGGCAGATGGGGCACCAGCGACTGTTTGACCCCCACCGGACCCGATCCCGGACCGCCTCCCCCGTGGGGCGTGGTAAAGGTCTTGTGAAGGTTCAGGTGGACGACGTCGAACCCCATGTCACCCGGTCGGCACTGCCCGAGGAGCGCGTTGAGGTTCGCCCCGTCGTAGTAGAGCAGCCCCCCGCCGCGGTGGACGATCGCTTCGATCTCGAGGATCTCGTCCTCGAAGACCCCGAACGTGTTCGGATTGGTGAGCATCAGGCCGGCAACCTGATCGTTCATCTTATCCCTCAGATCGGAGGTGTCCACCGTGCCCCGATCCGTGGACTTGACCGCGGTAACCGTGTACCCGCACATCGCCGCCGTGGCCGGATTCGTCCCGTGGGCGGAGTCGGGTATCAGAAAGACGCGTTTGGGATCGCCCCGTTCCCGATGGTAGGCCGCAATCAGCGAGATACCGACGAACTCCCCGTGCGCGCCGGCTGCGGGCTGGAATGTGAATCCATCCATCCCGGTCACTTCCCTCAGAACCTGCTCCATCTCCCAGAGAATCTGAAGGGCGGGCTGTGCAGATGCCTCGTCGGCGAAGGGATGCAGCCCGGTCATCTCCGGCAGCCTCGCCGCCCATTCGTGCACCTTGGGATTGTACTTCATCGTGCACGAGCCCAGCGGGTAGAACGCCGTGTCGATGCTGAAGTTCATCGTCGACAGGCCCACGTAGTGGCGCATCAGCTCGAGTTCACTCACCTCGGGCAGGGCCGGCGCCGAGCGCCGCCGCATCCCCTCCGGAATGGGCGCAGCCGATCCGTCCACCTCGGGAAACACCGTGCACCGACGGCCTTGCTCACCGCGCTCGAAGATCAGAAGGTCCTTGTTCATCCCCTGTCCCCCCAGGCCGAAACCAGCGCGTGGATGTCCGACGGCGTCTTCGTCTCGGTGGCGCAGGTGAGAATGCAGTCGTCCAGTTCAGGATAGAACCTGCCCAGGTCGATTCCGGCCGCGATGCCCTTCGCCCGAAGGAACGACAGCGCCTGCGAGGCCGATCCCCCCACATCCAACACGAACTCGTTGAACGTGGGACCCGTGAATCTCAGCGAGAGGTCCGCCACCGCATCCAGGGCCTCCGCCGCCTGGTGGCCGCGCTGCCAGTTGAGGCGGCCGACCTCTTGCAATCCATCCGGGCCCACGGCGGCCATGTAGACCGTGGCGGCCGTCGCGCACAGCGTCTGGTTCGTGCAGATGTTGGAGGTGGCCCGCTCCCTACGGATGTGCTGTTCGCGGGTCTGAAGGGTTAGAACGAAGCCGCGTTTGCCGTCGACATCCACGGTCTCGCCGCAGACCCTGCCGGGCATCCGCCGGAGGTGTCGATCTCTCGTGGCGAAGAAACCGACATAGGGCCCCCCAAACGAAAGGGGAAGTCCCAGGGGCTGTCCGTCGCCCACCACGATATCGGCGCCGAAATCGCCCGGTGGCCGGATCACGCCGAGCGAGATCGGATTGACCACGGCCACGTAGGCCGCGGTCGATGGGTTCACCAGGGCCCCCAGCTCCTCCAACGGCTCGAGGATACCCAGGAAGTTCGGATTCTGGACCACCACGGCTGCGGTTTGATCGTCGATCTCCGAGGCCACCCGATCCAGGTCCAGGCTGCCCGCCTCGGTCCAGGGGATCTCAACGATCTCCAGTCCGATCCCGCGCACATAGGTCTCGACCACCTGCCTGTAGTGCGGGTGCAGGCTCCTGGGAAGGAGCACACGGGTCCCGTTGTTGATCCGGACCGACATCAGCACGGCCTCGGCCGTGGCGGAGGCGCCGTCGTACATCGAGGCGTTGGCCACCTCCATGCCCGTCAGCTCGCACACCATCGTCTGGAACTCGAAGATCGCCCTCAGCGTGCCCTGGCTGACCTCGGGCTGGTAAGGGGTATACGCGGTGTAGAACTCGCTCCGGGAGATCACGGCATCGACGACGCTGGGGGCGAAGTGATCGTAGGCCCCGCCGCCCAGGAACGACAGACACGGGGCATCCCTCCGCAGCCGGCTCGTCAGCTCGCTCACGGCGGCCCGTGCCTCCATCTCGCTGATGCCGGGCGCCACATCCAGCCGCTTCAGGCGTAGCGCCTCCGGAACCGGCTCGAACAGGTCCGCCGTGGTCTCGAGCCCAAGGACGTCCAGCATGCGCTGGACGTCCCGTTCGGTGTGCGGCGTGTAGTTCATAGGTAGACAGACCCCTCAGTGGGTGTGGCCTCGTCCCCTCGACGAGTCGGCGTTGTCCGCCTCCTGATCCGGTGCAATCTCCCGCCAGAGGACCAGCGCCCTCTGCTCGAGCTCCTCGGGCGACCCGTCGTTCCGGATCACATGGTCGGCAACGCGGGTCTTTTGGTCGTCCGGCAGCTGCGATACCATCCGGGCCTCCGCCTCCGGCTCGGTGATCCCCAGCCGTTGCATGGACCGCTCCTTCCGCAGTTGCGCCCGGGCCGTAACCACCACCAGGACGTCGCAAAACGCTCTGGGGTCGCCCCATTCGATCAACAGGGCCGCATCGATCACCACCGGCCGATCGGGCCTCTCCTGCAGGGCCCGCTCCCGTGCTGCATCGAGTCGGCGCCCCAGCGCGGGCCAGACGATGGCGTTGAGACGCTCCCGTGCCTCGGGAGAAGCGAAGGCCCGCCGACCCAGCTCCGGCCTCACGATCCGCCCGTCCGAATCCAGGACGGCGTCCCCGAACTCGGCCACCAGCCCCCTCCGGACATCGGGATCGCCCAGGGTCTCGTGCCCGATGGTGTCGGCATCGATTACCAGGGCGCCCTGCGATTCGAACACGCGGCACACGGTGCTCTTTCCCGCGCCCATGCTCCCTGTCACCCCGAGCGTCACGGTTCCCCCTTGCGCCGAAAGACCTGCAGGCGCAGACGCAGCGGAAGCCCCTCCGCGGGGTCCTCCGCCTCCCACTCCCGGGTCCGGACCCGGTTGCGGTACCGCACCCCTAGGTAGGAGAAAACAAAAAGAAGCGCTATGTAGAACCAGAGCGCCTCTGGTGCAGTGAGAATCGACGTCAGACCGAAGCGGCCACGCACGTATTCGAAAAAGGCCGCCTCGAACCGATTGGGAGTGAGCCCCGTGACCCGGTAGAGCGCAACGGCGAACGACGTCCGCTCAGCCAGCTCCACCACGATCTCGGCCACCGCGCCACGGCCGCCTTCGTGGATCAGGAAGGTGACCGCCAGCAGGCTCTCGGTATAGGCCAGGTCGGCCTCGGGAGAGGCGAAGCTGAGTACCGAGTCGATCTCGGCCAGCGGGACAAGCCCCCCGGAGATCACGGCGAGCATGGCCTGGGCGCTTTGGCGCAGGCGCCACTCCCGCGACGCCCACATCGCAACGCCCTCGCCGAACCAGACGGGGAAGCCGCGGGGGGCCGCTCGGTGAAGCAGGATGTGGGCGATCTCGTGTCGGGCGGTCTGAAGGAGCTCTGCCGACTGCCCGGGCCGCTTGCGCAACACGACGAACCCGGACTCAGGGAACGCGCACCCGATCCCCCAGTGCGGGATACGGCCTCCCGTCAGACGGGAGAAGTCGGCCTCCGACGGCGCGAGGTAGACCGTGATCGCGCCTTCCTGTTCCACGCCCAGCAGCCCAGCGATCTCATCGCGACCCGCCGTGAGATCATCCAGGAGCGTCTCGGCGAGCGGGCGGTCCGCGTCTCGGAACCGGAGCAGGAGACCAGTCTCGCCCAGCTCGGACCATCCCTCGGCGAGCGTGATGGCAGGGGACGCGAGAAGGACCAGCATAGCCACGAGGGCCCATAGCTTCCTCACGCATTCCCGGGCCTTC
>JASLMQ010000663.1 GCA_030746455.1 Candidatus Latescibacterota bacterium | reverse complement strand
ATGCGAAGCTCGTCCATCACGGGATCCGATGGCACCAGTTCGACCTGCGGGTTGACCCTTCTGAACAGATCGACCAGAAAGGCCGGCGTGTGGAACCACATCTGCATGCCAACCCGCGGCTTGCCGTCCGGCGGCGCTGACACGCCCGGTGGCGGACCTCCGAACAGGGACCGGAAGGTCTCTCTGACGTTCGAGATCTGTTCCCCAACGTGCGTGAATACCTTAACGGCCTCGTCGCCAAGGACCTGGCGAAGCTCGGGCTCCTCCGCAGCGAAACAGATGAAGATAGGCGGTCCCGAGGCGGGGATGATGGCACGCGGCTGCGAGCGTGTCTCGCCGAAGAAGTAGGCGTAGTCGTCATGGTTCATGATCATCAAGCCGATCATGCCTTCCTTGGCCATCAACTCCTGTGCGCAGCGGATGCGGTCTTCGTTGGTCTGCATGTGTCGATTCCTCGGATCTGGTACAGTTGAATTGGGCGACTGGGACCGAACGTCCTGAATGCCGTTCGTTTGGCCCGTATCCATGAGCACTATGGGCCCGCTGCAGTGGAGTAACCTACAGGTACTCCCTTCTGGGTGACGTCACACGGTTTGCTTGACGAAGCTGTAGGTCAGCCCCGCTGCGGCAAGCGCAGGCAGCACACCGAGACCGATGAAGACGATGACGCCAGCAACGAAGTGAGTCGCGTTCATGTGGATCTCCCTTCTCCAAATTATTAGGTAGTATACTCCACAACATCAGACTTGCTCCCTCTTCGTCTCTTGCGTACTTTGTTTCGTCCTTACATCCAGGTTCCCCGGTAGTTTTCATTTCCCAACACAGAAGGGGACCGAAGACGTACCACGTCTTGGTCAGCCAGCTTGTCTTGGATGGGGATGTCAAGACCCGAGATCTGAAGGTCCAGAGCGGATACGAAATCCTCAGAGAGGCTGCGCTCGGTGCTGTGCGCCAGTGGGTAATCGAGCCGGCATCGCTGATACTCTTCCCGGCTACTCGGCACGCGTGCGGAGAGGCCCACGTGCCGGACTCTCACCCCAGCAAAGGAGAAACGGAAATGTCCGTTTCCGGGCGAAGGCTGAATTTCCTAGCGGCACTCGCTTCTGCGGCCTTCATGTTGGCCACGGAAGCATCGGCGCGTGATCTGGACGAGCAGATGGCTGATGCCATCCGGGCCCATAACTTCGACAAGGTGGAGTACCTCATCCACCGAGGTGGTACCGTTCCCACGTCACAGAGCGGATTGCTTCTCCAGTTGGCTGCTGGCGGAGATCGCTTGGCGCTTGTCCGGGCGCTCGTGTCTTCGGGAACGGATCTGGAGTCGTACGGACCGGGTGCGCTGGTCGTGGCCGCCGACGGCGGGTACGTCGATATCGTGGAGGCTCTGATCGAGGGTGGCGTAGATGTCGACGCACGCGCCGACGATGGACGAACGGCAGCGGTCGCGGCGGCCGAGAAGGGTCACATGCCGATCCTCGTGAGGCTCTACCTTGGGGACGCGGACCTCGAGGCAGCTTCCGAAGACGGACGCACGCCGCTGGCTATCGCCGCGGGCCGTGGGAACGGATGACGCACTACAACTTCGTCGATATCCTGCGCGCGTCCGACGACCGGGAAGAGATGGAGATGTGGCGGGAAGAGCTGGAGGGCAAAATCGTTGTCGTCTCAGACGTGTCGACCGGAACATCGGATGTGGGGCCGGCGCCGACCGACACCCATTTTCCCCTGAGCGGTCTGCACGCGAATGCGATGCACACGATCCTGACGGGGAGTTTCCTGAGGGATCTGTCGTCCGCGGCCATGCTCCTCGTAGAGGTGTTGCTGCTTTCCATCGTGCTGGGCCTGTCCCTGCGGCTCTCGTCCCTGTCGTTCACCCTCAGCAGCCTGGCGGTGGCTGTGGCCTACACCGGTGTTGCGGCGGGGTCCTTCCTCTACGGCAACCTGATCGTGAGCGTAGTCGGGCCGCTGATGATGGTGACCTTTTCCGTGATCTCAATCGTGACCTTCAGGTATTTCGTCGAGGAGAGAGAGAAGTGGCTCCTGAGGCAGTCCTTCGAGGCATACTTCCCTCCGGCGATCGTCAAGAAGATCATGGCGGATCCCGGCACCGTCATGTCCGGGGGAGTGAAGAAGGAGCTGACCATTCTGTTCAGCGATATCAAGAGCTTCAGCACGCATTCCGCGGAAATGGATCCCGATCACGTCCAGCGCCTTCTCAACGAATACTTCGAAGCGATGACCGACATCGTGTTCTGGCACGAGGGAACGGTGGACAAGTTCATCGGTGACGGGCTGATGGTGTTCTTCGGGGATCCGGAGCCCCAGGAAGACCACGCCCTGCGGGCCGTTCGGGCCGCCATCGACATGCAGACCCGGGTTCGCGATCTCAAGGCCAGATGGCAGCAGCGCGGTGACATGCCCATCGAAATTCGGATAGGGATCAACACGGGCACCGTGGTGGTCGGCAACATGGGGTCCACTCGTCGGCTGGACTACACCGTGCTCGGATCGGACGTCAACCTGGCCCAACGTATGGAGGCGAGCGCTCCTGTCGGAGGCATTCTAGTCTCTCAGAGCACCTACGAACTCGTGAGGGATGAAGTCGACACGCGTTCGCTTGGGGGGATTCAAGTCAAGGGACCTGAAGAACCCGTGAAGGTTTACGAGGTGCTGGTGTCCGCATAGGCGCTCGTACATGATTCCCGGTGCGGGCGGTCCGCCGTCACCGGGGCGATGCCTCCTCCGACATTCTCTAACTCGATTCCCTGCAAGGAGGTCGGTCGTGATCCGTCTCCAGCGCCTGCGGGTGGTTCTGTCCCCTGAGCACAGGGAAGTAAGAACTGTGGCGAGGTTCAATCCGGGAATGGTCCGGTAGGGCGACGTAGTCATCCAGCGTCCCCGCATCCAGTGGCCTCTCCTCGGAACCGCCTGCACCCTAATGGCTTATAGCCTTCCGCATCTTAACGAGTGACTCCACCGCAGTGAACCCCAGGCTGGCGTAGAGCAGCCTCGCCGTGTAGTTCCCCTCACTCGTGCACAGCACGCACTCCTTGAACCCCCGCTCCTGCGCCTCCCACAGCGACCTCTGCAGAAGATACCTCCCCCACCCGTCGCCCCTCAAGGCCTCGTCCACCACCAGCCACTGGACGAACGCCTGCTGTCTGGCCCGTTCGACCGGCTGCAGAAAGTCGAACCGGTAGGTGAGACACATCCCGCGGGGCTCCGCGTCCCTGCTTCTTCTCGAGGCATACATCCGCACGCTCAGGCCCTCGACTTCGATCTCCATGTCGCCGGTAGGGGGATCGGGTTCCGCCACATCGATCGGCCACAGGGCCATCGTGAAGGTCCTGTGATGCACTTCGTACCCGTTCCGCGCGAGCAGAGACGGTATGTGCCCGAACCGCTCGCTGATCCCACCGTCTGCGTCGATGAAGTGGTAGTAGAAGCCCTTGGGGAAGCAGATGATGTCCCCTACCCCCTTCTCCCGCAAGTAGTCTTCCGCCGCATCGATGAGTGCCTGCCCGGTCGCCCGCCGATCCGGCTCGTACGCCAGGTACCTGACAACGCCGCTTCGCGCTTGCTTCTCTTTGTCCAGCTTCGTGGCAACGTGGATGAACCCGCCGACGGCGCCGCCGTCTTCCGCCACGATGAGCTGTTCGTCCTCCAGGTCATTCAGCGAGTAGACGTCGAAGTCACCCAGATCCCGCTGCACCTCTCGCGCGAACGCCTCGGGCACCAGCGCAGCAGCATACCGTACACCCTCTATGGATCGATTCACGATCCCCGCCAGCTCCCCCAACCTGTCCATTTCCCAATACGCAATCTGCATCGGGCTCTCCCGCGGTCGGCGTCACCTACGCCGAATCCGACTCGTATTCTCTGCCTTCGGGTTCATCGCCGGGGATGCCCACGTGATCCCAGAACTCCGTGTGCTCGAAGGGCTCACGGCGGATGTCGGGCACGGCGATGGCAGTGCCTCCGTTCTCCGCCGAGCGATTGGCCAGTATTCCGGGCAGCGTATAGTCCGCCATACGAAACACATCGATGGGCACGCGCTTGCCGGCTACCAGTGCCCGGCTGAAGGTGATGGCCATCCAGATATCGGTTCCCCCGTGGCCGGACGCCTTGTACTCCTCAGAACGCGCCGTCCCGATATCCACTCTCTCCCAGCCCTCGTTCTCCTCACGGTCTCGATCCAGCCTGCGGCAGAAGCCTTCGTGCTCATACCACTCAACACACCCTTGAGTTCCAAAGAGGCGGTAATTGTGTGCGTACGGATGCCGGGTGTTCAATGTCACCAGAATGCGAACCAGCCTTCCCCTGGCCGTCTTGAAGAGAGCGTACTGCCCGTCCGACCGCAACGGTGTGTCCACGTTCAGCCAGGGAGCTTCAGCGCAATTCACCGACACCACACGATCGTCCAGCACCTCCAGAAGCGGCCCGAGGTCGTGGGTCAGGTATTGTATCGGTGGCAGGTCGGCACTCCAGACCGGCTCCACGTCCTGTATCTGCTGCTCACGGACCTGCGTGGGCGTGAAGTGCTCACCCTCCTTGTTAACCGTCCCCGACAGGTAGTGGAGGTACTCGCCGTCCGCCATCGAGATCGCTCCGAACCGTCCCGCCATCACCCATTTGTGCCAGTATCGTAGGAAATCCTGAAAGCACAAGTTCTCGGCCAGCATATACTGCATACCCGTGCGCTCTACCGTCGTCGCAATGTGCAGAATCTCCTCCTGTGTCATTGCCCCCGGCACTTCGCTGAGCACGTGGCAACCCGCCTCCATCGCCTGAATTGCATGTTCGGCCTGGCGACGACCATTGCTCGCAATGACAACCGCATCCGGCTTCAGCTCCAGCAGCTCGTCGAATTCT
>JASLMQ010000662.1 GCA_030746455.1 Candidatus Latescibacterota bacterium | reverse complement strand
CATCGTGTTCGACGGCCACAGCGACCTGACTCGCATCCTCTGCCCGGAGGACTGGGAAGGGTTCCCGTTGAGGAAGGACTACAAGGTCCAGGAGACCTACCGAGATATGAAGGTCGAGGTATAGGCTATGGCGGATGCGCGGGAGAGGGCTGTGGCGGCGAAGGACACGCCGGGACAGGCAGGGGACCTCAAGAGCGAGGCGATGACGCTCAACATGGGTCCGCAGCATCCCAGCACGCATGGCGTGCTGCGCCTGGAGCTGGTGACCGACGGCGAGATCGTCGATGACGCGATCCCCCGCATCGGCTATCTGCACCGCTGCTTCGAGAAACACGCCGAGAACGTCACCTATCCGCAGGTCGTGCCGTTCACGGACCGGATGGACTATCTGGCCTCGATGAACAACGCCCTGGGCTACGTGCTGGCCGTCGAGGAACTGATGGAGATCGAGCTCCCCGAGCGGGTCGAGTACCTGCGCGTGATCATGGCGGAGCTGAACCGGATCGCCAGCCACCTGGTGTCCTTCGGGACCTATGGGATGGACCTAGGCGCATTCACGCCCTTCCTGTTCGGGTTCCGGGAGCGCGAGGAGATCCTGGACCTGTTCGAGATGACCTGCGGGGCTCGGCTGCTATACAACTACATGTGGGTCGGGGGGGTGTCCCACGACATCCCGCCGGAGTTCGTCGACCGGTCCCGCGCCTTTCTCGATGGCTTCGGTGACAAGATCACCGAGTACAACGACCTCCTCTCCCACAACAAGATCTTCATCGAGCGGACCGCCAACGTCGGGGTCCTGCCTCTGGAGGCGGCCTACTCCTACAATGTGACGGGTCCCAATCTGAGGGGCTCGGGGGTCAGGTGGGACCTGCGCAGGGACGACCCGTATTCGATCTACGATCGGTTCGAGTTCGATATCCCCTGTGGGGCCGGAGAGGTGGGAACGGTCGGGGACTGCTGGGACCGGTACATGGTTCGGATCCGGGAGATGGCGGAAAGCGCCCGGATCGTGAAGCAGGCGCTCGATCAGCTGCCGGAGGGGGACGTGCACAAGGCGGTCCCCAAGAACGTGCGCACACCGAAGGAGGCCGAGGCCTACACGCGGACCGAGACCCCCCGAGGCGAGCTGGGGGTCTACGTGATCAGCGGGGGCAAGAACATCCCCTACAGGGTGAAGGTCAAGTCCCCGTGTTTCACCGCGATGAGCGCCTTCCAGGAAATCAGCAGGGGCGCCTTCGTGGCCGACATCGTGGCGATTGTCGGTAGCCTCGATATCGTGCTCGGGGAGATAGACCGGTAGGCGGCATCTTCCAAGTGACGGAGATCGAAATGCGGCAGCTAGCAAGCGAACTGGTTGAGCAGCTTCCCTTCCTCAGCGGCGTGCCGGCGGACGACGTTGCGCTGCTGCTCGGGTTGGTCGCCGGGGCGGCCGTTCTGGGCCTGATCGCGGTAGTGGCGCTCTTCCTGGTGTGGCTCGAGCGCAAGGTCGCGGGCCACATGCAGGACCGGCTCGGGCCGATGCGAGTGGGCGGGTGGCACGGTTGGTCGCAGACCCTGGCCGACGGGGTCAAGCTGCTGCTCAAGGAGGACGTCGTCCCCGCGGCCGTGGACCGATATCTCTACCGGCTGGCCCCGGCGGTGGTCTTCGCCGGCGCCTACGCGGTCTATGTGGCCCTGCCATTCGGCGAGAAGCTCATCGTGAGCGACCTGAATGTCGGCCTGTTCTACATCCTGGCCATCTCGTCCCTGGGCGTAGTGGGAACCCTGATGGCAGGTTGGGCCTCCAACAACAAATGGTCGCTGCTGGGCGCGATGCGATCGGCAGCACAGGTGGTCAGCTACGAGATCCCGATCGCCGTGGTGCTCCTGAGCGTGATCCCTCTTGTGGCCTCGCTGAGCATGCAGGAGTTCGTTCGGGCACAGCAGGGGGGCATCCAGAACTGGTTCGTGTTCAGGAACCCGTTCACGTTCCTCGGGTTCTTCATTTACTTCATCGCCTCGCTGGCCGAGGTGAACCGCACGCCGTTCGACATACCCGAAGCGGAGTCGGAGCTGGTGGCCGGCTACCACACCGAATACAGCGGCATTCGCTTCTCATTCTTCTTCATCGCCGAGTACGCCGCCATGATCGCCGTGGGCATCGTGGGCGCGACGGTCTTTCTCGGCGGCTGGCAGGCACCCTGGGGCGGTTCCTACCCGGGCGGTTTCTTCTGGGTGATGGGCAAGGCCGTGTCCATCGTTTACGTCCAGATGTGGCTGCGCTGGACCCTTCCCCGGCTCCGGGTCGATCAGTTGATGTACGTGGGGTGGAAGGTGCTGACGCCGGGCGCCTTCCTCTGCGTGCTGGGCACGATGGTCTGGGTGCTGGCCGCCCCCGCCTGGCTTGGCCGCCTGGCAACGGCGATCCTGATGGCGGCAATGGGCCTCGCCGTTCTGCTCCTGCTGCGTTCGGCGGTGCAGGGGTTGGTGGAGGGCGGGCGACGGCGGGCTCGGGCGGCATAGAGTGGTCGCGGAGGGGCGCGCAACAGATGCACGGGCTCGGGGGCGACCTCGAGGAGATACAGGCCGGGCAGGAGGCGATCTCAAGATGGTGAATTACTTCCGGAATCTGTTCGAGGCAGGTTGGTCGGTCTGGGTGGGCATGAACGTGACCCTCAAGCACCTCTTCGTCCCTTCGGTTACGCTCCAGTACCCGGAGGAGAAGGCGGAGATGTTCGAGCGGTCGCGCGGCCAGCTGTACTGCGACATCGATGACTGCATCGGATGCGACCAGTGCGCGCGGGCCTGCCCGGTCGACTGCATCTACATAGACACGGAGAAGGCGGGGAAGGATGAGGATCTGGGGGTCACTTCGAAGGGGACGAAGAAGCGGCTGAAGGTCCTCCGGTTCGACATCGACATGTCCCTGTGCTGCTACTGTGCCCTCTGCGTCAGTCCGTGCCCGACCGAGTGCCTCAAGATGACGCCCCAGTACGAGTCCTCGACCTACGAGCGGGAAGGCCTGCTCTACGTCTTCGCCCGTCCGGAGATGTACGAGACGAAGACGGACGAGACAGCCGCACCCGATGCCGCGGAGACGGCGTCGACAGAGTAATCCCTATAGCCTGGATCGACTATGGATCTCACAAGTCTGGTTTTCTACGGTTTCGCGGCACTCACCGTCGGCTCGGCTGCCCTGGTTGTTTTCGCTAACCGCCTGACCCACGCGGTCTTCGCCCTCCTGTTCACGTTTTTCGGGGTGGCGGGACTCTACGTGTTCCTCGATGCCGACTTCCTGGCCGCCGCGCAGGTCCTGATCTACGTGGGGGGCATCCTGATCCTGTTGATCTTCGGGGTGATGCTCACCAACCGGATTTACGACCTCCGGATCCTGTCCGAGCGGGTGCAGTTCCTGCCCAGCGTCGTGGCGGTGGCGATCACGTTCGGCCTGCTGGTGGCCGTGATCCTTAAGACGCGCTGGCCCGTCCTGGAGTCGGTTGAGGTCGCATCCACATCGGCCGAGATCGGGCGTCTGTTGATGACGGACTACCTGCTGCCCTTTGAGGTGGCGGGATTCCTGCTCCTTGCTGCGCTGCTGGGCGCATCGATGCTGGCCGGCGGCGACGAAGAGGAGGAAGAGGGAGAGTCATGATCACGCTGCAACACTACCTTGTCATCGGGGCGATGCTGTTCTGCCTGGGAATCCTGGCCGTGACCACCCGGCGCAACGCCATCAGCGTGCTGATTGGGGTCGAGCTGATCCTCAACGGGGCCAACCTCAACCTCGTGGCCTTCTCCCGCTTCACCGACTCGGGCATCCACGGACAGGTCTTCGCGGTCTTCGTAATCGTTCTTGCGGCCGCCGAGGCGGCTGTGGCTCTGGCCATCGTGCTCAACATCTACCGCAACTACCAGATGGTGAACGTAGACCGACTGGACTCACTCAGCAGGTGACCACCTTTCTGCCGGACCGTCGAGCCGTGCGGCAGCTCCGGTATTGCTTGGGGGGGATATGCCTCTCGACATTCTTCTGATCCCTGCACTTCCGCTGATCGCCTTCGGCATTCAGGCCTTCCTGGGCAAGCGCCTCCCGCGTGGCGGCGATTGGGTCCCGCTGGCCGCCATCGGCATTGCCTTCCTGCTTTCCCTGCGCCTCCTGATTCAGGCACTTTCCGCCTACGATCCCGACTTCAGGTTGGATACCGACCGCTGGGTCTGGCTGGACCTGGAGCTCGTGACGATCTCGGTGGGGCTGCTGATCGACAACATCGCGATCGTGATGCTGATGGTGGTGACCGTCGTTTCCGGGCTGGTGCACCTCTACTCGGTGGGGTATATGGCGGGCGACCCGCGCTACCACCGGTTCTTCGGTTTCCTGGCCCTGTTCTCGTTCTCGATGCTCGGTCTGGTGATCGTCGACAACTTCCTCCTGCTCTACGTATTCTGGGAGCTGGTGGGCTTGAGCTCCTACCTGCTGATCGGCTTCTGGTACGAGAAGCCGGCCGCCGCGTCGGCGTGCAAGAAGGCCTTCCTGGTGAACCGGGTGGGCGACCTGGGGTTCTTCATCGGGATCATGATCCTGTTCTCGCAGCTCGGCGCGTTCAGCTACGACGCCGTTTTCCAGGGGGTCGCCGAGGGGAAGGTGAGTGGGACCCTCCTCACGGTCGCCGGCCTCTGTCTGTTCTGCGGGGCCGTGGGCAAGTCGGCGCAGTTCCCGCTCCACGTCTGGCTGCCCGACGCGATGGAGGGCCCCACGCCCGTGAGCGCCCTGATCCACGCGGCCACGATGGTGGCGGCCGGCGTGTACATGGTCACGCGGATGTTCCCGATCCTGACGCCCGACGCGCTGGTGGTCATCGCCTACATCGGAGGGATCACGGCGATGCTGGGCGCCACGATCGCAGTGGCCCAGTACGACATCAAACGTGTTCTTGCCTACTCGACCATCAGCCAGCTCGGCTACATGATCATGGGCCTGGGGGTCGGGGCCTATGTCGCCGGGTTCTTCCACCTGATGACCCACGCGGCGTTCAAGGCCTGTCTGTTCCTGGGCTCGGGCAGCGTCATTCACGCGATGCACGACGCGCTGCATCACTCGCACTCGGAAGAGGACCCTCAGGACATGCGCAACATGGGGGGCCTCAAGGCCAAGATGCCGCTGACGTTCTGGACCTTTCTGATCGCCACGGTCGCGCTGGCCGGGGTGCCCCTCACATCCGGCTTCCTGAGCAAGGACGCCATTCTTGCGGGGGCGCTGTCTTTCGGGTTGTTCGAGCACGTCGGGCATGTCCTGCTGCCGTTGATGGGATTCGGGGCCGCGGGTCTCACGGCCTTCTACATGTTCCGGCTCATCTTCCTGACGTTCTACGGTAAACCGAAGGACCCTGGGGTGATTGAGCACGCCCACGAGTCGCCGGGAACGATGACCGTGCCGCTCGTGATCCTTGCGGCGCTGAGTCTGTGGTTCTGGTACAGCCCGAGCCCGATCGGTGAGGGATGGTTCCACGATCTGGTGCAGGAGCCGGCTCCTCTTGCCGCCGCTGCTCAGGCGACGCACGGCGGGGCGCAGGCCGGGCACGGCGCGCACGACGAGGCGAACCACACGGCCCACTATCTGGCGATGGCGCTTTCAATCCTGGTGGCGGCCTGCGGCATCCTGATCGCATACCGGACCTACTACAACCGGCGGGAGGAGATGATCGCCAAGGAATCGTCCTGGCTGGAGCGGCGTGGTCTGTTCCGAACGCTGAACGGCAAGTGGTATTTCGACGAGCTCTACGACGCAACGGCCATTCGCGCGGTGCTCACCTTGCGCCTTGTGCTGGACTGGTTCGACGAGTGGATCGTGGACGGCCTGGTGAATGCCAGCGCCGCCATCACGCGGGGCATCTCGAGGTTCGAGGGGGCCTTCGACAACTGGATCGTCGACGGAGCCGTGAACGGCGTGGCCGGGGTGATCACCCGAGCGGGCGCGAGCCTCAGGCAGGTTCAGACGGGACGACTCCAGTCCTACGTGGTGATGGTGCTGGTGGGCATTCTGGTCATCATGGTCATCCGAATGGTCTAGATGCGCTGGGGGCAGGACGACTGCCCAACCCGGTCGCCGCCCGCTGGAGCCGCGGCGGCCCCCGGCTGTAGCTGGACGATACGAGGGAGGAAGGTCGACGGATGGAACAGTGGATTCTGACGCTCTTGACGTTTGGCCCCGTGCTGGGCTCCGTGGTGATCTTGCTGTTACCCGGGAAGTCCACGAACGCGATCCGCTGGGTCGCCCTGGCCACCACCGGCGGATGTCTTGCCCTTGCGGTCTGGCTGTTCCAGGCCTTCGACCGGTCCGTGGGGGGCATGCAGTTCATCGTGCGGGCACCGTGGATCCCGACCTTCAACATCGACTACCACGTCGGGACCGACGGCCTGAGCATCACTATGGTGCTGCTCACGGCCCTGCTCGGATTCCTGTGCATCCTCGCGTCCTGGAAGATCGACCGCGGCATGAAGGGCTACTTCGCCCTCTTCCTCCTGCTCGAAACGGGCATGCAGGGGGTGTTCGTGTCGCTGGACTTCTTCATGTTCTACGTCTTCTGGGAGATCATGCTGCTGCCGATGTACTTCCTGATCGGGATCTGGGGAGGGCCGAGGAAGGAGTACGCGGCCATCAAGTTCTTCCTCTACACCCTTGCCGGCAGCGTGCTGCTCCTGCTGACCATGCTGGCCATGTACTTCAACGTGACCGATCCCGCCACGGGCAAGCACACGTTCAACATGCTGGTGATGATGGACCAGGCCAACCACTCGGAGTGGCTGCGCACCGGGCTCATCTTCGGGCGCTCGGCTCCGGCCGTGATCTGGATGGCGATGTTCATCGCCTTCGCCATCAAGATCCCGATGTTCCCGTTCCATACCTGGCTTCCCGACGCCCACGTGGAGGCCCCCACCCCCATCAGCGTAATCCTGGCGGGCGTGCTGCTGAAGATGGGGACGTACGGGATGCTTCGGTTCAACTACCCGATGTTGCCGGAGGAGACGAAATACTTCAGCGTGATGATCGCGGTCTTCGGGGTGATCAACATCGTGTACGGGGCGCTGGTGGCGATGGCGCAATCGGATCTGAAGAGCCTGGTGGCCTATTCGAGCATCAGCCACATGGGCTATGTGATGCTGGGAATGTCGGCCTTTACGCCGCATGGGATGAACGGGGCCGTCTTCCAGATGTTCAACCACGGGACCATCACGGCGATGCTCTTCCTTCTGGTGGGCGTGATCTACGACCGGGCCCACCATCGATACATCGTGTTCCCCAAGGATTACGAGAAGCCGCTGCTCCGGGGGCAGCTCGGTTTCGGCGGCCTCTGG
>JASLMQ010000661.1 GCA_030746455.1 Candidatus Latescibacterota bacterium | reverse complement strand
CCTCGTCCAGCAAGGCCGTCATCGACTCGCAGTTCCAGACGAGGCGATCGGGAAGATGATAGTGGTGGGTCGCGATGCGGACACCGGCCCCCTCGGCCGCGGCGCACAGGTCTCTGTAGATGTCCACCAGCCCGGCCCAGAGACGGGACCGGGCCTCTTGATCATCCGGGACCGGGTCGGAGCTCAGATAGAGATGCAGGAAGGGTACTCCAGCCTGGCCCATGGCCTGGACGATGCCCCGGACCAGGCCAATCTCCCGTTCGCGAGCCTCGTGGTCCGTCAGGGCGTCAAGACTGATGCGCGGCGGTATCAACGCGGTGAGAGCCACACCCTCCCCGGCATAGGTGCCGACCAGTGCGTGCAAGTCGGCAGCATCGGGAACGCCGGCTCCCTCAGGTGCAGCTAGGACTGCCGCACTGAGGACGATGTGTCGGACATCGGTATCCTGACAGAAGGCGATGTTTCTGTCGTGGTCTGTCCCAAACGGTGCGAAGATCCCGATTTCGAGCATCCTTTGATCCTCCTGTATCCTACCTATCCGTCGGGCTGGTTCTCTCTGGCACGTTCCAGTGACTGTCGGAGCTCCTCCGCCGCGCGTCGGGCCGCGTCGGCGAAGTCAGAACCGTTCGACGCGTAGAGGATGCTCCTCGAGGCGTTGACGACGATACCTCCGCCTGAAGTATCCAGCGCCTCCCGGACGACGGCGTCGGCGTCGCCGCCCTGGGCCCCCACACCGGGTATCAGGAAGGGAAGATCGGGCGCGATCTCGCGCACCTCGCGCAGGTCACCCGGATGGGTCGCCCCCACCACCAGACCGCAGCTCCCGATCTCAGACCAGGCCACGGCCCGTCGGGCTATGGCCTGATAGAGGGGGCCGTCGTCGGTGGTCAGACGCTGGAAGTCGCCGGAGCCCGGGTTGGAGGTCAGGCAGAGCAGGAACGCGCACCGGTCGGCATAGGCCAGGAAGGGCTCCACAGCGTCCCGTCCCATCAGAGGATTGACGGTGGCCGCGTCGGCCCCGAGATGCTCGTAAGCCATTCGAGCGTACTGGGCTGCCGTGTTCCCGATGTCGCCCGCCTTGAAATCGAGAAGGGTGGGGATGTCGTCCGGGATCGTTTCCAGGACCCCCTGGAGTATGTCCCAGCCCTCAGACCCCATGGCGCCGAAGAACGCGAAGTTGGGCTTGTACACACAGGCCAGGTCCCGAGTGGCCGCAACGATCTCGCCGAGGAACGAGCCAACGGGATCCGCGCTTCCCCGGAGGGGCTCCGGCAGTCGATCTGTGTCCGGGTCGAGCCCCACGCAGACCAGGCTCTGGTTGCGCTGTTGCGCCTCTCTTAGCTTGTCGCAGAATGCCACTCGCAGCCTCGAAGGTCTGGGGTCAGGACCTGGCGCTGAACTTATCCAGGAGGTAGTCGTGAAACGCCGTGTAGGTGGCCTCGTCGAAGAGCGCGAAGTGCACCTGGTCGAACGCGTCGGTCGACAGGAGGTGGTCGACAACGACATCGACCATGGTCTTGGCACACAGGTGGACCGACAGCCCGCCGACGCCGGTGCCGATGGCAGGGAAGGCGATGGAGCGGATGCCCTTCTCTTCCGCTCTCAGCAGGCTGTTTCGCGTCGAGGCCGCAACCTTGTCGGCGTCGGTCTTCAGGTCCTGTCCCATCCCGGCCGCGTGCACCACGTGACGGGCCTTGAGGGCGCCGCCCGAGGTGACCACGGCCTCGCCCACCGCGATCGGGCCCTGGGCGACCGCCTCCTCCTCGATGGCGGCTCCCCCTTTGCGCTTGATGGCGCCCGCGACACCGGCGCCCATCCAGAGGGCGTTGTTGGCCGCATTGACGATCGCATCGACCTCCAGGTCGGCGATGTCTCCCTGAACCAGATCGACGGTAGCCTGTCCCACCTTGATCATGGCTCGCCTCCTTGGGCTTGATCCGTCCAAACCTGGAACTATACGACTAGGGGGTAGCACTACGGCGAGTCCCGGAGAGACCCGCCGTAGAATGGTATGGCAAGGGGACCTGTAAGCCGAGTTCTGTCGTGCGAGACCAGGTCTCGCACGGATGGCCATTTCTCTGGGGCATCGGTTGCCCGATACCTCGACGCGGCCTACCCGAGCGTTCGCCCCTGCGGGGCGTTGGCGAGGCGGACCACCTCTCCGCTCCTATTCGGCCTTGCTCCGGATGGGGTTTGCCGTGCCGCCCCCGTCGCCGGGGACGCGGTGGGCTCTTACCCCACCGTTTCACCCTTGCCCGCAACCGCGCAGAGCGCGGCCCGCTGGCGGTCTGTTCTCTGTGGCACTTTCCGTCGGGTTACCCCGCCTGGGCGTTACCCAGCATCCTGTCCTGTGGAGCTCGGACTTTCCTCACCCCCAGGAGCCCGTTGAGAAAGTCCAATACGAGGCGACTCCATCAACGGACTCCTAGTGGGCGCGGCCATCCGGTCCCCTTGCCATTCCTGCCCTGCGTATGCCTTCGTTGGCCAGCCTGTCGGCGTCCTTGTTCTCCTCGCGGCGCACGTGGCGGATATCGAAGCGGTCGAACGCGCTCGAGAGCTCCCGCGCCTGGTTGTAGAGGGGGACAAGCGACGCGGTCTTCACGCGGTAGACCCCGGTGAGCTGCCTGACCATCAGCTCGCTGTCGGAGACCACCGATACCGCCACGGCGCCCAGCTCGGACGCCATCTGCAGCCCCCGGATGAGGGCGCGGTACTCGGCCGTGTTGTTCGTGGCCTTCCCTATGTAGTCACTGGTCTCCTGGATGACCACCCCGTCCGTTTCGACGAGCACGCCGATTCCCGCTGGCCCGGGATTCCCCTTGGCGGCCCCGTCGACGTAAAGGGTGACCGCCAGCGCGTCGGTCGCGGCCAAGCCTAAGCCTCCTCGCCCCAGACCACGATCCGCCCGCAGTTCTCGCAGCGGATGATCCGTTCCTGGGTCCGCACCTCGACCAGACGCTGTGGCGGCAGCTGACGGAAGCACCCGCCGCAGGCGCCCTTGACGATCTGGACCACGGCCACGCCGCCTCGAACGACCCCGCGAATCCGGCCGTAGGCGGACAGCGCGCGCCGCTCGATCTGGTCCTCCACGGCCTTGCGCTTGGTTTCCCAGGTCTTGACGTCGTCCTCCACGGAGTCCAGCTGCGACTGGAGCTCCTTGATCTCCGCGAGCTGCTCCGTCTCCTGCTCCTTCTGGATCTCCTCTTCCTCCCCCAGCCTGGCCTCCAGATCCTCGTTCTGCTCTATGCCCTCGAGAATCCCGGTCTCGTGCTCGTCGACCCGGCTCTGCAGCGCCTCTATCTCGTGCTGAAGCGCATCGTACTCCCGGTTGGTCTTGACTTCGTACAGCCGATCCTGGTGCTTCTTCAGGTCCGCTGTGATCGTCTCGAGTTCACCCTCCATCGACCGGCGGCTCTTCTCGATATCCGCGATGACCGCCTTCTTCTGGTCTATCTGCTCACGATCCTGTGCAAGCTGTCGCTCGATCTGGGCGATCTGGTCGGGATACTCCTCTTGCGATCTGCGCAGCTTGTCGATTTCCGAGTCGATCTGTTGCAGGTCCAGCAGGCGCAGCAGGCTCTCTTTCATCTGCGTTCTCCCCTCTATACAGGCCTCCGGCATCCGTCATGCCGCTTTGCCGGCAAACACAAAGAGAAGAGGTGCATCTCGGTGAGTGTCGAGATGCACCTCTCTTGCGCTTCCGTATTCCCACCGCGCCTTTCGGGGTCCCCGGCTCGGGGGTATGGCTCCCCTGCGGTGTATGACAAGGAATTGGTGGGCGATACTGGATTTGAACCAGTGACCTCTGGTATGTGAAACCAGCACTCTAACCA
>JASLMQ010000660.1 GCA_030746455.1 Candidatus Latescibacterota bacterium | reverse complement strand
ACCCTTATCTCACCAGTGGTGAGGTGACTCCTCTGCTCTGTCGGCCGTTGGCCGCCCGTGCTCAGGCCCCGTCCTGGCCTGGAACCGCAGGGCTCTGACGCCTCCCTATCAGTGTTGATCTGTGTTCATCGGTGGTTGCGTCTTGTCGCATTGGGGCTAAGCCTGGACCTCGCCCTTCGTGCCGCCGGCGATGGCCTCCGAGAGCCGCGTGGTGATCACCAGGTCGTCCAGCGTGCTCCAGGGCTTGGTTCCCTGCCGGATGCAGTCGACGAAGTGCCGCGTCTCGTTGTACTCCGCTCCCCCCACGGCCTCGACGTCCAGGGGCTCTTCGACGAGGGCGTTGTCGACATAGAGCTCGACCTTGGGTTCGGCCGAGAGATCCAGGTAGGCCGAGAAGTCCTCGCCGTGCACCTCGGCACGCTGGATTCGCCCACCCACGCCGTAGTGGCTCATCATTGTCCCGCGGCCACCCGTGTCCATACCGATGATCGCGTTGTAGCGGAAGCTCCCCTCCCGCTCTCCCGACCAGGCGTCGGCATACACGTAGGTGGGTACTGCGGCCGTCTCCATGCTCGGCCCGGACATCCACCGGATCAGGTCGACGTGGTGGATGGCGTCACAGATGATTGGTACCGGAGTGACGGGCAGTTTCGACGTGCCGATCGTCGTCACCGGCTTGTTGTAGACCGCGGCGACCTGGACCGTGCCCCCTCGCTCCAGGACCAGGCGCTTCGTCGCCAGCACCTCGGGGACATAGCGCCGGTTCACCGATACCATATGTAGGCCCGAGCAGCCTTTCGAGGCCTCGAGCATCGTCTCGGCATCGGCCGAGGACATCCCCACGGGCTTCTCGATCACCGTGTGGAATCCCCGTTCGAGGCACTCCACGACGATCGGCGTGAGGTGAGCGGGCATCGTGAGGACCTCGACAATGTCGAGCTCGCACGAGTCCAGCATCTCCCGGTAATCACCATACCCCTTCTCGGCCCCGTGGGTCTCCAAGGCACGCTCCAGCCGCTCCGGATCGAGCTCCGCGATGGCGGCAAGCTCTATTTCGGGCTCCTTCGCGAACATATCGAAGTGCAGCCGGGCGTGGCCTCCCGCCCCGATGACGCCCACACGCAACGGTTTCATTGCCCCTCTCCCCTCTTTGCTTTGCGGTGATGGACGGTGCAGCGTCCGGCCGGAACCCGTTCGCCGTCGCCCCCTATCTCCTTCCCTGTGATTCCGTCAGCCGTTTGAGCCCAGCTTGCGCCGCTTCGTTCTCCGGCTCGATCGACAGCCCCCTTCGGTAGGACTCGACGGCCTCCTGCGTCTCTCCGAGCTGTTCGAGGGCTTCGGCCAGCCCGAGATGCCCCCCGGCATCGTCCGGAGAGAGAGCGACGGCCTTCCTGAACGAGGCAACCGAGGCGCGGTATCGTCCCTCGCTGAAGTACAGGATGCCCAGATTGACGTGGACATCGGTCAGCTCAGGCGATGATGCCGCCACGGCCTCGTAGATCGCGCGAGCGCTGTCCGTTTCGCCCCGGCTGTGGTAGGTACCGCCTGCAGCGAGGTATTCCCTCCAGCACCGTTCGTCTGCCGGGTCGCGTTCCAGGCCCTGGATGACCGCATCCACCGCACCCACCAGGTCCCCTGCGAGACGCCTGGCCTGGGCCAGATCGGGCCAAATCTCTGTATCCGTGGAGTCAAGGGCCATCGCAACCGTCAGGGCCTCGGCGGACTCGTCCCAGCGCTCCAGCTTGCCGAGGGATGTGCCCAGTCGCAGCCAGGACGGCACATCCAGCGGCTCGCAGCGGATCGCTTCACGGTAGACGGAAACCGCCTCATCCGTCCGCCCCTGCTGAAGGAACTGGTCGCCGACCCACAGGTGCGCCACCCGGATGTCCTTGTCGCCAGGGCGCAACTCGTGAGCCCGCGTGATGGCCTCCCGCGCCTTGGCGAGGTCGCCGGCGTCCCTGTGCGCGAACGCGAGAAGGTACCAGGCGCCCGAGCGCATCGAATCCAGCTCGACGGAACGCATGAGGGCCTTCCTGGCCCCCTCCGGCTTCCTTTCGGCGACCAGATGGAAACCCCTCAAGTGCTCCCTGCAGGCCGAGAATCGATCCTGGAGCAGGTGATCGTGGGCGCCGGTGTTCATCCGCCAGATCTCGGCCAGCCTCCGGGAGCTACAGAGGTCTCCTCGCACAACGGTTGAGAGAGCTTCATAGTATCGGGAGATCTTGGGATCGCGCAAGCGGTTTTCTCCGCTGGTCAACGTCCCGATGTACCCCTCGGGCAGGTCGCGCACGAAGTGGCCGATCCGCCAGTTGGGCCCCCTGATAGGCAATCGGGCCAGGAGCGGGTCGGTCAGGGCGAACTCGTTGACCAGGTAGGCATCGGGCCCTGCGTAGAACCCGATATAGCCGATGTTCCCCTCCCGCGCGACCCCACGGCGCCTGGACCGCCACCGACCCACCGGCTGTCCGAGATCGTGATTGCCCACACGGAGGCCCCGGACGTTGAGCAGTCCGACCCGCGGGAAGTAAAAGCCGCGCTCGTCGACGACGCCTTGCGCGTCGATCAGGCCCTCGGCCCCCTCACCATAAGCACGCCCGGCCAGCAGCGTCGGGTACGGAGCCAGAAATCCAAGCCCCACGGCGCACGCGGCAGCGGCCAGCCACGCCCTGCCGGTCCCGGGCAGATAGCGGGCCATCAGCAGCACGGAACAGAACAGAGCCCCCGTGAGGAAGCGGCCGCTCATGAAATCGCCGCCGACACGGATCACATAGGCCAGAGCCAGTAGGATGCCGACCGCAACGATCAGGGGGTCCCTGTGCTTCTGTCGGAACGCCAGGACCAGCCCCACGGCAACGGCGGCCAGGGTCACCGGATCGGTTCGGACCGAATTCAACAGGTAATACAGGCCCTGACGGGCGAGGTCGATCGCGGGAATTCCCGTATTGAGCTTGGCATAGGCCGTGTTCGGAAACGGGAATCCGTAGTAGAAGGTCGAGAACAGGTGCCAGAGGACAAGGGGTGAGATCCCGATCAGGCCGTCACGGACGGCCTGCCTTCTCGGTGATTCCAGGAAGGCGCACACCAGGGCCGGTAGGACCAGCAGGCCTGCGTCCGGTCGGCTCAGGCCGACGAGGGATGCCAGGAGGCAGAGGGCGAGAAAGGGCGCGGCCATCGCCTTCCGCCGGAAGAAGGTGGCGAAGAAGGCGGCCAGCAGGAGATGGGTCAGCGGGTTCTCCAGGCCCGATGTCGAGAAATCGACGAAGGCCTTGGAGAGAACAAGGATCGCGACGCCCAGGGCCGCTCCCTCCCAGGATCGCGCGATCCCCCAGGAAAGCAGGAGCAGAGCCAGGATGGAGAGTGCGAGGTTGAGGGTGATGCTCGTGTAGTAGACATCGCCCGTGACCAGGTAGGCGCCCGACATCAGGAACATCCAGAGCGGGTGCGTGTAGGCCTGGACCCGCTCCACCGTGTTCCAGGTGAGGCCATACCCGTTGACGACGTTGTCCACCGTCCGGAACGTGATGTAGGCGTCTTCGGTGACCCAGGCAC
>JASLMQ010000659.1 GCA_030746455.1 Candidatus Latescibacterota bacterium | reverse complement strand
GGGTGAGGTCGAGGCCCGCGAGGTGTTCGGCGTGACGATGGAGCAGAAGCGCAACGATCGCGTGACCGGTCCGGAGATCCTCGAGAACGTGGTGACCCGCAAGAAGGAGATTCCGCCGGACAAGGCCAGGGATCTCCTGGTGGCGACGGTCACGCTGAAGTACACCCAGTCGAACTCCATCTGCTTCGCGATGGATGGGCAGGCCATCGGCGTGGGTGCGGGGCAGCAGAACCGCGTGGCGTGCACCGATCTGGCGGGCAGGAAGGCCGAGGCCTGGTTTCTGCGTCAGCACCCGACCGTGCTGGGCATGTCGTTCGCTGCGAAGCTGAGGCGGCCGGAGCGGATCAACGCGATCGAGCTCTACCTGCGGGGAAACATGACGTCGGCGGAGCGAGCGGCCTGGGAGGCGTGCTTCGAAGAGGTCCCCGCGGAGCTGACCGACAGCGAGAAACGGGAGTGGCTCGACAATCTGAAGGGCGTCAGCCTCAGCTCCGATGCCTTCATCCCCTTCCGGGACAACATCGACCGGGCCGCGCGCACGGGCGTGGGCTACGTGGTGCAGACCGGGGGATCGGTGGCGGACGAGGATGTGACCGCGGCGGCGGACGAGTACGGGATGGTGATGGCGCTCTCGGGGGTGCGGCTGTTCCATCACTAATTCAGTCGCAGCTGTCCCTCGGCAGACAACATGAAGAAGCGGGAGAGGCGATCCAGCGCCTCTCCCGCTTGTCTTTCTTTTGGCCAGATCGTTGGGTCTACCTCACTCCTCCTGCGCCACCTTCTGGCGCACGCCGGTTCCGAGCTGCTGCTGCAGGCGCCAAAGATCCTGCTCCAGCTGTTCCATCCGCTTGAACAGGGCTTCATTGCTCGGACCGGGCCGCCGGGCCGGATTGGGGGCGAAGGGCGCGAAGCGGCCGGCAGCTGAGGACCTGGACAGCGCTTCGGACGACATCTCTCCGACCTCCACGCGAGCCGCTAGCTTCGCCCCCGCGCGGATCACCTGGAGACTGGCCGAGGTCCCGGGAGGGGTGGAGAGCACCAGGCGTCTCAGATCCTCTCCGGGCACGATCTCCATGCCCTGATAGCCGACGATGAGGTCTCCGGGGCGGATGCCGTTGGAGGCTGCCGGTCCATCGGGTGTGATGTCGGTGACGCGGAAGCCGCCATCCGGCTCGTACTCACCCTCGACCCCGAGCCAGCCGTATACGAACTGGCGCTCGGAGACCAGGCGTCTGGCGATGCGCACGGCCCTGTTGATGGGGATTACGAAGACGGTCGTCGGGATCTCCTGCCACCCCATGAAGATCCGCGCCGCCTGGTCCTGTCCGCTGGCTCGCCTCAGCGCGGCCAGGGGGTCCGGAGCGGCCCACACCATCCCGGCGACCTCGCCGGTGGTGGAGAACACGGGCGCACCGCCGTGGCTGGGGTAGACTGGGGCAGCCAGCTGGATGAGATCCTGATCCCGGTTGAGCTCCTGGACCACGCCGAAGGAGGGTGTCAGGTTTCCGTAGGTGTTGCCCAGGATGAACCCATAGTGCCCGGTGCGGACACGACCCGAATCGCCCAACCTGACCACGGGCAGGCTGTCTGCCTCCACACGGACCACGGCCACCTCGGAGGCGGGGTCCGAGGCGATAAAGGTCGCCGGGACCTTCTGGCCCGATGCGAGGGTCACCGTGATCCTGTCCGCGCCGCGCACGGCTTCGTCGACGGTGAGCACATATCCAGCCGGGTCGAAGACGAAGCCGGTCCCGTGGGTGAATCTCAAACCGAACTGGGCGGAGGCGTCCTCTCGCTGGTGCGACAGGATGGTATGGATGCGCACCACGCCGGACCGGTTGTCTTCCAGGATGTCGGCGATCTCGTTCTCGATCCTGGTCAGCAAGGCCGGCTCACCGGGACGCGCGACCCCGGGCAGGCCGAGCCAGAGGCAGAGGAGCCCCGAGACGGCCAGAAACGCACGTGTGACGTTCTGTGCTGTGGTCTTCATGGAAGCTGAGGTCCTTCTCCCTCCTCTGAGTTGGATCGCCTCTGCCAGAGGCTGTTGGCACTCGATTCCATCTGGCTTGACGGGATCCTCAGAAGCGTACGACGACCCGCTGGACGCCGGCGCTGGACTCGCGCGGACGCTGGCGGAGCGGAGGGACAGGCCTGGCGGGTACGGACCTCGAAGAGTCGGGGCGCGCCCGGTAGTAGCGCAAGGATGCGCTGGATATGGGATACGAGGTATCGGTGGAGAACAGCTTGAGGGCACCACGGTTCGACGGGGCCGGATAGGCGGAAGATGCCGCTGGCCCATCCAGCGTGGCCCCGGAGCCCGCCATTCGCCAGGACGTGGGCTCCTCGTGGAGCACAGAGGCCGAGCCCAGGGCGAAGAGCACGACGACGGCAGCGGCCGCGAGGGTGCGCGTCCCGGAGGGCGAAAGTAGGCCCTCGAGCTTCCGGGTCCAGGTCTCGGCTCTGGCGACCTCCATCAGAAGCCTGCTTCGGAGGGCGAAATCGAATCCGACCGAAGGTCGAACGCGAGACAGGCGCGCCAGCCTCCGGGTGAGAGGGAGCATCCCCTGGAGGGTCTGTGCACAGGCACTGCAGACTTCGGCGTGTCCGTCCATCTCGGACCGGTGTCGGGGGTCGAGCTCATCCTCTATGTATGCCGAAACCCGCTGCGAGAATTCTTTGCAGGTCATCTTTGTCTGTCTTCCTCCTTCTGGAAGTGCTCGGGCGTTTCGCGCTTCTTCAGACCTCGAGCCCAACGTCTCGTCCCTGGTTCTTCAGCTTCTGCTGGAGCTTCAGGCGTGCCCGGTTCACCCTGGATTTCACGGTTCCGACCGGGCAGGAAACGATTTCGGAGATCTCCTGGTAGGACATCCCTTCCACATCGCGGAGCAGGATCACCTGGCGGTAGTTCGCAGGTAGGGACGAAATGGCCTCCTGGATGTGGACATCGGCAATCGATGACTCGGTGATGGTGTCCGGACGGTAGGTTTCGTCGGGCAGGTCCAGTCCCGTGTCGCTCTCATCGTCTCTGTGGAGCGAGAACAGGCGCCAGCGCTTGCGCCTCCGAAGCTCGCTCTTCGCGAGGTTGCCTGCGATCGTGAACAACCAGGTGGAGAAGTTGGCGATCGCTCGATACTCCTTCCGCTTCCGGAAGGCCCTCAAGAAGGTCTCCTGGACGATGTCTTCGGCGGTCTCCCGGTCTGACACGAAGCGGAAGACGAAGTTGTAAAGCCTTACTCTATAGCGGTTTACGATCTTTCCGTACGCCTCTATGTCGCCCTCGGCCACGTCGGACAGGATCTCCGCATCCGTGAGATCCGTGGGGCCTGGGCCGCAGCTGACCATGAGCATCTGTCACCTCCCGTTTTGGGGCCTGTCCAGCGCTTCGAGATCGCTGGACAAAGGCCTCCGCGCCTAGGACCCGGCCTCCTGGGGCGGGCGGGTCCGGCCGGTCGATTCTTAAACCGCCTGAACCGACAGAAGTTCCCCCAAAAGGGCCGGCCTCCCCGGTCGGGCCTCCTCAGAAGGGATCTGGAGGCCTGTATCCTGGGTGAGCGCTGTTCCCCTGGCTCGGAGGATCCTGCCAGAAAAGTATGGAATTCAGGCTCTCCTGGCAACGGGAATGCACCGCGAGCCAGCCTGCCGTCGCCAGACTTGACATCACTAATATCTTCTCTATATTATAGCCGCTTTGCGTTGCGGTAGAACGGTTTCCACTCAGGATGGACCTGCAGGGACGGCCCCGGGGCGTCTCTGTACATCCGTGTAAAAAGCAGAAAGAGAGGGTGCTTGGATGGCTGGGAATAACGATGGACCGGTGGTGAAAGAGGCTGACGGGGTGTTCCACCCTCCCGCGGAATTGAGCGAACGGGCCCACTTCACGAGCCTGGAGGCCTATCAGGAGCTCTACCAGGAGTCGGTTGGCGATCCCGACGGGTTCTGGGGGCGGGTAGCCGAGGATTTCCACTGGTTCAAGAAGTGGGACAAGGTTCGCTCGTTCAACTTCGATATGGACAAGGGCGCGATCTCGATCAAGTTCTTCGAGGGCGCGAAGACCAACATCACCTACAACTGCCTGGACCGACACCTGGAGACGCGTGGCGACCAGGTGGCCATCATCTGGGAAGGCAACGAGCCCGGCGAGGATGCCAAGCTCACCTATCGC
>JASLMQ010000658.1 GCA_030746455.1 Candidatus Latescibacterota bacterium | reverse complement strand
CCACCCCAGGCCCCACGCCCCGAGTGCCGGCTGCTCCCAGTTGTCTTCGACGAAGCGGACATCGTGCTGCTTCCGGTCCAGGCCGAGGGCCTCCAGGCTTTCCAGATAGAGCTCCTGAGGGTCGTCCGGGCCGGGCTTGAGGATCACCTGATACTGGAGGAACATCTGCATGCGGTTCGGGTTTTCCGCGAACCGCCCGTCGTCGGGCCGAAAGCTGGGCTCCACATAGGCGATATGCCAGGGCTCCGGTCCGAGGACCCGAAGCACGGTCCCGGGATTCATCGTCCCGGCGCCGACCTTCTCGCTCCACGGCTGCCAGATGATGCAGCCCTGATCGGCCCAGAAACGTTCCAGGCGGAGGATCAACTCCTGGACGGTGGGTGCACGACTCAAAGGAGGTCCTTTCTGTTTTGCTGTTGGGGGGTCTACGCCGAGTCCGAGAGTCGGCCTATGGGCTTTCGGGAGGCCCTTGGCTTCACTCGCTTGCGTATCTGCTTGATGGCCCGCTCGGCCTCTCGCACCCCTTTGCGGGTGGCGTGGGCCGCGACGGTGAGCTCTATGCGGCGGGTCTCTCCGCCATCCAGCACGATCACGCGACCCCTGTCGCGTTCGAACGACTTCGGGTTGGGGTAGTTCGTGGCGGGTTCCAGCCCGATCACGTAGCCATCGTCCCTGGCGGCCGTGTTCTTCCAGAGGGTGAAGCACGGCAGATCCGAAAGAGAGAAATGAAGCGAGGACCCCAGGCTGCCCTCGCGGCTCTTGAGAAGCACCGCCGTCTGGCGGGTCCTCGGCCTTCCGGCCAGCTCATAGAAGTAGCACTGCTCGACGAAGCCGGATTGGGGGCTCGTAAAGCTGTCGACAGTGTCGAAGCCCTCAGCGGCACGGGCGTCCCTGGGGCAGACGACCTTGTGGGGCGTCACCAGGGTGGATCCGCTTTCAAGCAGAGGCGGGCCGTAGTTGCAGTGGTAGAGGAGCTCGAACTCGGCAGGCTTCCGATTCAGGTTGGTGACGCTGTCGACGATGGTCAGGGCGTTGGAACCCAGCGTGGTGCTGATGGCCGTTTCCAGCCGGAGGGCGGTCCCGAACATCATCGTCTCGTCCACCACGCCCACAACCGTGATCCGGTGGGGAAGGTGCTGGGAGATCTGGACCTCGAGGTACCGGGCGGGGATGTTGGCGATTTTGCCGTGGAGCGGAACGAACACCTCGGACGGGTTGCCATTATTGTCGATGACGACGTCGACGCCCGGGGCCCCATTGCTGTCCAGACCGCATCGGACGATCCATTCGTTGAAGCCCTTCAGCCATCCGAGCCCGCCCCGGTCGTTCGCCTCGACGAGTGAGGGATGAACCAGGTCGCGAACCGGCGAGTCCCAACCCAACCTCATCCCCCGGTAGCACCCCTTCCAGATCCCCATTCCCCGGGTGGGCACGACGGTGAACGACAGGGCACCGTTGTCAATCTCGACGATGTCGACGCCGTCCTGTGTCCCGCCCCGGAGCGTCTCTTTCGTGACATGCCAATCGGTTCCGGCTGCCAGGGGCAGCGAGTCCTCAGATGCGGCCCAGGAATCGGTCCACAGTCCTCGGTCCACGTCCCCCAGAACGTGACGGTAGATGGCTTCCATACCAGGCCCCCTGTCCGATATCTACGCCTTCTGGCCCATATTCGTCGCTCCGAACACGGGCTGAATATACCGTACCGGCTTCGGGGTGTCAATCGGCTCCACGACGAGGAGCATGTGCTTCTGTACCTAAAGTTTAGGGCCAATCTGCCGATATAAAGAGAGAGGCGTAAAGCTCGATCCGAAGTAACCGAAGAGGTGATGGCAATGCCGATACGTTCGGACATCGCAAATCAGGCGCTCGTGGGGCAGTACCGGGCAGACCGCAGCAACCCCCGTGGGGGGGCGAAGCGGCCCGATCCCAGCGTCTCCGATGCGGCCAGGCCGGACCGAACCGATGCGCAGGCCCGCACGCAGGCGGCCCCGTCGAGCCAGCAGGTGGACCCGGCTTCGGATGATCGGGTGGAGATCAGCCTTGCGGCCAACCTCACGGTCGAGGCGGTCAACGGCATCCTGAATGACTCGGTGGTCGAGCAGATCAACAAGGCCATCCAGGAGGCCGGGATCGACCTGAAGGTGGAGGACGTGGAGGCGAGCGGGACCGATTCCTCACCGGAGGCGACGGCACGGAGGATCACCGACCACTCGGTGGCGTTTCTGGATCGGTTTGCGCAGGGTCACCAGGACCTGTCCGCCAAGGCCAGAATCGAGGGGTTCATGTCCCTGATTCGGGACGCGATCGAGGTGGGCTTCAAGCAGGCCCGGGAAGTCTTGGCCGGGGTGACCAAGCTGAGCGACACGATCGACCAGAACATCAGTAAGACACTCGAGCTCACCCATCAGTACCTCGATAGATTCCACCAGACCCAGGTCGAGCAGATTCAGGCCGCCGGGGAAGAGAACGCGTTGGCCCCAACAGGGGGATAGGCGCAAGGAGTGAAGAGCAAATGACATTGCACGCGGCAACCGTACAGGCCCAGATGGCCAGCCAGCTGATCGAAACCGTTCTCGGGCAGGCCACGCAAGCGGAAGTAGACCTGGCCACGAAGATGGCCAAGGTTTCCATGACCATGAAGCTCCAGCATCCCGCCGCCACGACGGATGTGACAGGTGCGGGAGGGGGCCTGGACACGATCGTGTAGCAGGTCCCCGCGCACCGGGCTGGATGCACAGGAGGGCAGGATCGGGAGGTCCTGCCCTCGATCTGTGTACAGAAATGCGTCCGCTCCAGTGTGCTTGACAAACGCGGGTGCAGACGCTAGATTTCAGTCCAGGGCAGCGATTCCGGGATATCTTTCTGTGAAACAGCGTGTTAGGGCGAAGCAGACACGGCTCACCCACCCCGGACTTCGCCAGGGGTGTGGGCAGAGGGGACAGGCTGAGAAGATGGCCGACGCAGACCGCGCAGAGGTGACGACCCACTTCTTCTGTGGCATCGGTGGCAGCGGCATGAGCGCGCTGGCCCAGGCACTGTGCCACTACGGACACCGTGTGCACGGGTCGGACCGCGGTCGCGACAGGGGACAGGGCGACGAACTCTATGGCATGCTCGAGGCCCAGGGGGTGGTGCTCTACCCGCAAGATGGCTCGGGGGTCGACGAGCAGGTGGACGAGGTGATCGTGTCCAGCGCCGTCGAGGAGACCATCCCCGACGTCCGCGCCGCCAGGGCCCTGGGGATCCCGATCCGCAGGCGAGCGGAGCTGCTGGCGGAGCGGTTCAACCGGGCGTGGGGGGTGGCCGTGGGCGGGACAAGTGGGAAGACCACAGTGACCGGGATGGTGGGCCACATCCTGAAACACCACGGACGCGACCCCACGGTGATCAACGGTGGTCCGATGCTCAACGCCACCGGCTGGCCGTACCCGGGGAATGCGCTGTGCGGTGATCCGGGCCTGATGGTGGTGGAGGCCGATGAGAGCGACGGGACCATCGCGCTGTACGAGCCCGAGGTGTCCGTGCTGACCACGGTCTCCCTGGACCACAAACCCCTGGCGGAGCTGCGTCCCCTCTTCCGAGGGTTCTGTGAAAAGGCGAAGACCGGTTCAGTTGTCAATGCGGACTGCGCAGAGGCGCTGGCCATGGCAGATGCCCACGCGGCCACCGTGACCTTCGGGATTGAAAGCGCGGATGCGGGTGTTCGGGCGGAGGCGACAGAACTGCTTGACGGCGGGGCCCGGTTCCGCATCGGTACGGTGGGATTCGACCTGAAGGTCCCGGGGCGGCACAATGTGCTCAACGCCCTGGCGGCCGTCGCAGCGTGTAAGGTCCTGGACATCCCGGTGCGGGATGCCGCTGCGGCGCTGAGCGGATTTCTTGGCATACAGCGGCGTCTGGAGATCTTGGGGGAGGCCGGCGGCGTGACCGTGATCGATGATTTCGCACACAATCCGGAGAAGCTCTCGGCCACGCTTTCCACCCTGAGAGAGCGGCCCGGACGTCTGCTTCTGTACTTTCAGCCGACCGGGTTCGCGCCGACCCGACTGCTCAAGGAGGGTCTGATCCGGGCCTTCTCGGAGGGTATGGGGTGCGAGGATCTCCTGGTAATGCCCGAGATCTACTATGCCGGCGGTACGGCCCAGAAGGACATCTCCTCTCGAGACCTGATCGAGGCCATCGTGGCTCTCGGCCGGCGGGCCGAGTTCATTCCCGACCGGGACGCGATCGCCGAACGGTTCGTGTCCAAGGCCGAGCCGGGCGACCGCGTCGTGGTGATGGGCGCGCGCGACGCGACGCTTTCGACGTTCGCCCAAGAGATACTCCACCGGATGGGGGGAGACCCGCCATGATCTTGGCTCCCGACATCCGGCCCGGGGACACCGTGGGCGTGGTGTCTCCCTCGGGGCCCTTCGACCGGGAACGCCTGCAGCCGGGCCTCCAATACCTTTCCGACCGGGGATACCACATCCGGGAGGGGGCCTCGCTGTACGCACGAGACCGGTACCTCGCAGGGAGCGATGCGGCGAGGGCGGACGAGGTGAACGCGATGTTCGCCGACCCGGATGTCCGGGCGGTTCTCACGGCACGGGGGGGATACGGATCGGGGCGGATCCTCGACCTCGTCGACTACGACGCGGTCGCACGCGATCCCAAGCCCTTTGTCGGATTCAGCGACACGACGGCGCTACAGCTCGCGCTGCTCGAACACGCGGATCTCGTGACCTATACCGGGATTACCCTCTGCGCCGACGTGAAGAAGGCGGGGATGGACCCGGTCACGGAGTCGACCCTCTGGCAGGCACTCGAGGCGATGTGCTTCGACCCGATCGAGGGGCTGCGCGTGCTGAGGGGCGGTGCGGCGGCCGGGCCTCTCGTGGGCGGGTGCCTCTCTCTGGTCGCCTCTCTGGTTGGGACCCCGTATCTGCCGAACTTCTCCGGGGCGCTTCTCTACCTGGAGGACGTGAACGAGGCCCCATACCGGGTGGACCGGATGCTGAACCAGCTGCATATGGCGGGCATCCTGCGGGAGGTCGGCGCCCTGCTCTTCGGTCGGTTCGAGGGGTGCGATCCCGAGCGGGAAGCGGAAGGACCCGTGGAGGCAGTTCTGGAGACACTGGTCGATCAGGTGGACTGTCCAGTCTATGCGAACCTGCCATACGGGCATGGAGTGGGAAGGCGGGTGTTGCCGGTCGGCATGCCAGCACAGGTAAGTGATGACGGCATGTTGAGGATTGGGGACCATGAGTGAAACGTCAAACGTGAGACGTCAGACGACACGACCGGGTCACGAGCTACGGCAGGCGTCAGGGAAATGGAAGATGCAATACCTCAGACGCGGACGGCAGAATGGGGTGGGTAGAGCAAGGGTGAGGTCGACGGTGGTGGCCATGCTCAGCGGGATGCTGGTGTCGTGCGCGGCGGTCAACCAGCTCAACCTCCTGTCGACGGCAGACGAGGTGGCCATCGGTCGCCAGGCAGCTGCAGAGGTCGAGAAGGAGGTGGCGATTCTCGACGATCCGGTCGTCCTGGCCTACGTCGACAGCCTGGGTCAGGTTCTGGCCAGGCATTCGAAACGTCCGAATCTGACATACCACTTCAAGGTGGTGGACACCGACGACATGAACGCCTTCGCGCTGCCCGGTGGGTGGCTCTACGTCAACCGGGGCCTCATCGCCGCGGCGGCGAACGAGTCGGAGCTGGCGGGCGTGGTGGGCCACGAGATCGCCCACGTTGTAGCCCGGCACGGCGCCCGCCAGATTTCCAAGCAGTTCGGGCTCGCTATGCTGGTGCAGCTGGCGGTGGGAGACGATCCCTCACTTGCCCGCGAGATCGCGGGACAGTTCGCCCAGATGGGGGCCTGGCTCACGCTGCTGAAGTACGGACGGGACGCCGAGCGTGAGGCAGACTACCTCGCGGTGCAAGAGACCCATGCCGCGGGGGTGGATCCCGAAGGTGTAGCGACGTTCTTCGAGAAACTCCTGGCCCTGCACGAGGCGGAGCCGGAAGGCGCCGCGGTCTGGTTCTCCACGCATCCGCCGAGCTGGGAGCGGATCGCCAACGTTCGGTCTCAGATCGCCAAGCTCCCGGCCAGAAGCGGTCTCCGCAAGGATTCGGAGCGTTTCCAGACGATCAAGGCCCGTGTGGGTGCCAGGCGGAAGACGGAAGACCGACCCAAGCGACCGGCGCCAGAGGGCCGCAGGCGCAGACGATGATCAGGGAGGGAGACACAATGGCAGAGGCACAAACCTCAGGACGAAGAAGGACGTGGGTCTGGGTCGTGGTGGGTCTGGTGGGG
>JASLMQ010000657.1 GCA_030746455.1 Candidatus Latescibacterota bacterium | reverse complement strand
GTTCTTCGCGAGTATGGGAACTGACTTCCAGCGGCTTGAGCGGACGTCCGCGGCGCATAGTTCTCTCCTTTCCAAAGGGTCCAGAGAGAATATACGACAGGGCCATGGATTAGTAAAGACATTTAAGGGACATAACACTAGATCTATCATAACAGTTTGAATCACAGGCTCACTTCTGGGTGCTTGAGTGGGATCGGGGCCTGCCCAGGCGCGTCCGAGGCTCCCTCATTCCCGGCCTGGCGAAATGCGGGGAAATCGGCAAAAGCGGCTCCAGGTAGGAGTCTTTCCGATTCACCAGATTCTACTTGCGCCGAGTTCCTCGTTTGGTTATATTGTTTAGTAATTAGATCGTTATAGTGGTGATTTGAAGGCAGCTTGCGGCCACTCAAAAGAAGACGCTAAAGAGCCGTTGGATCCCACGATCGTAGACAGGGAGCCCGGGCTCATTGGCCCGGGCGTTTCTTCTTAGGGCCCTGCGGCTCCCGGTGGGTGCCGGCTGCCGTCAGCCAAGGGAGTTCGTGGTACAGGAGTGAGACTGGAGGCCCCGTCGAGGAGGCCATCAAAAGCGCCAGGAGGGGATATGGTGACAGGCACAGTCGCTGGTGGATTCTACGAAATCCCCCAAGAGGTGATAGATGAACTCGACTTCTTCCGGTTGGAGGTGGAGCGATACACGGCCGGGGAGGTCAGTGCGGAGGCGTTCAAGGGCTTCCGGGTGCCCCGCGGTATCTATTCGGAACGTGGAGGGGAGACCCATATGGTGCGAATCAAGCTGCCGGCAGGAGGACTAACACCGGTTCAGATGGAGGCCGTGGCCGACCTGTCCGAGCGGCACGGCAACGGGGTACCCCACGTAACCGACCGTCAGGGCATCCAGATCCACGGGGTACGGATCGAGGATACGCCCGACGTGCTCGAGGCCCTTTCCGACGTCAGCCTGACCGCGAAAGGAAGCGGGGGCAACACGATCCGGAACGTCACCGCATGTGCCGATGCCGGTGTGTGCGTTCATGAGGCCTTCGACGTGGCGCCCTACGCCGTTGCGCTCACGGAGCGGTACATGGCGGATCCGCGCTCGGGGGTGCTGCCTCGCAAGTTCAAGGTCGCCTTCTCGGGCTGTTCGGAAAGCTGCGCCCTGTCCACGGTAAATGACCTCGGTTTCATCGCGAAAGTACGCGAGGCCAACGGCCTGTCAGGGAATGGGTTCGCCGTTTACGCCGGGGGGGGGATGGGCGCCCAATCTCGTGTTGCCGTCCAGATAGAGGATTTCATCCACACCGATGAGGTCGCGGACGTGACCGAGGCCATTCTACGGGTGTTCGATCGTCTGGGCGATCGCGACAACCGCAACCGCGCCCGGCTCCGGTTCGTGGTGGATCGGCTCGGTGAAGAGGGGTTCCGCGAGGCGTACGAGCAGGCCCTTTCCGAGGTCCGGTCGGAGGGGCTGGCGCCCCTTGCCATTCGCGAGTTACCCGGCGTGGCAACCGATCCTGTGGTCCCGGCTCTGGCGACGGCCGACAGCGGCCAAGGTCGGAACGAAGCAGACGGAGACTTCCAGGCCTGGTCCGGTTCTGTTGTTCGGCCTCAACGCCAGGAAGGATACTGGTGGGTCCAGATCCATCTGCACCTGGGCAACCTAGCGGCGGAACAGCTCCGGCAGCTCGGCCTGATCGTGGGCCGCTACGGAGAGGGTGCGGCCCGCGCCACCCACCGGCAGAATCTGGCGATACGGGGGCTCCGCAAGGAGGAGCTCTTCCCCCTATTCCTCGACCTGAAGCGAATCGACCTGGCCTCGCCTGGCGCGTGCGGCGTCTCTGACGTGCTCTCGTGCCCGGGAGCGGCGACGTGCAACCTGGGGATCTGCCTGTCCCGGGGATTGTCCAGCCAGGTGACGGACGCCCTGGAGACCAGCGGGCTCCCGCTCGAAGAACTGGACGACGTGGATATCCGGGTGAGCGGCTGCCCAAACTCCTGCGGTCAGCACCCGATCGGGGCGATCGGACTCCACGGCATGGCGAAGCGGGTGGATGGACGGCCGGCCCCGTTCTACCGGGTCCTGCTCGGCGGAAAGGTCCAGGAGGGCTCCACCTCCCTGGGGCGATCCGTGGGCACCGTGCCGGCCAGGAAGACGCCGGCGCTTCTGGTTGCCATCCTGGCCCACTACCTGGCGAACCGGGAGGAGGACGAGGGGTTCCACGCATTCCTGGAGAGAAGGGGCACAGGTCATCTCGAGGCCCTCCTCCACTCGGCGGAGGAGTTGCCCGCCTACGAGGAGGCTCCCGAGCTGTACGTGGATTGGGATTCGGAGGAGACCTTCTCGCTGGCGGGACTCGGTCCAGGGGAGTGTGGCGCGGGCGTGCGCGATCTGATCGAAGCCGACATCGAGGAGGCCGGACGCTATCTCTACCGAGCGCGTCGGGGCCAGGGGGATGGAAACCGCGAGCCGGGGGCGGACATGCACCGTGCGCTGTCACTGGCGACGCGTTCCCTGCTCGTGACACGCGGCCTGCAACCGAAGTCCGACTCCGAGGCCTTCGCGGCGTTCCGGAAGCACTTCGTCGAAAGCGGGCTGGTTGAGGAACGGTATCTGGATATCGAGAGAGACGCCGACGGGATCCGCGACGGTACCCTCAACGGGTCCCGGGCCCTTGACTACGTGCAGGGACTGATCGAGCGGATTCGTGACCTGTACGACAGCATGGACGCATCACTCCAATTCCACACCGAAGACCGAGAGGTGGACGAAGAGCCGACGGCTCCCGTGTTGGAGGATGCAGATCAGGCGATGGACCTGAGGGGAATCCAGTGCCCCTTCAACTACGTGCACGCCAAGCTACAGCTGGAGACGATGGAGGTCGGCCAGACGTTGCGGGTCCTGCTGGACGAGGGCGAGCCGATCCAGAACGTGCCAAGAAGCCTCCAGAACGACGGACAGCAGGTTCACGACATCGTGGGCGTGGATGGGCACTTCGAACTCGTCGTCGAGAAGTGCGTGTGATATCCGCGATGTCAGGGAGAGGAACGATGCTCGATTTCAGTGCAGAACAGATCCGACGGTACAGTCGCCAGATCATCTTGCCGGAGGTGGGCGGGGCCGGCCAGAGCAGGCTTCTGGAGTCCAAAGTGCTGCTGATCGGCGCGGGTGGGCTGGGATCCCCTGCGGGTCTGTATCTTGCCGGCGCGGGCGTGGGGGTCCTGGGGATCGTGGACTTCGACCGTGTGGAAGATAGCAACCTTCAGCGCCAGATCCTGCACGGAACAAAGGATATCGGGCGTCCTAAGGTCGAGTCGGCTGGAAGCAGGATTGGTGATCTGAATCCGGATGTGGCCGTTGTCCAGCACAAGACCCGGCTGAGTGCGGACAACATCCTGGACCTCATCGATCCGTACGACGTGGTCGTCGACGGCTCGGACAACTTCCCCACGCGGTATCTGGCCAACGATGCGTGCGTGATGGCGGGCAAGCCCAACGTGCACGGGAGCATCTTCAGGTTCGACGGCCAGGCGACCGTCTTCAGACCGCCGCGCGGTCCGTGCTACCGGTGCCTCTACCCCCATCCCCCTCCTCCCGGTTCCGGTCCGAGCTGCCAGGAGGCGGGCGTCCTTGGCGTATTGCCCGGTATCGTCGGTTGCGTACAGGCGGTCGAGGCCATCAAGCTTCTACTGGATATCGGGGACCACCTGGTGGGGCGTCTGTTGGTGTTCAACGCGCTGGAGATGAGCTTCGAAACCTTCAGAGTCCGGCGCGATCCGGGCTGCCCCGTGTGCGGGGAGAACCCCCAGATCACCGAGTTGATAGACTACGAAGCCTTCTGCGGGGATGAGCCGGGTCAACCGCCGCCGGCACAGGGAGTGGGAGGGGGTTCCGTTGCGGCCCCGATACCGGGATAACAGCTGCAAGACCATAGGGATAGAACAGCACGAAGGAGATGATATGGGCGTGGTCCTCGAGGCGGAGCCGGAGGTGGAGGCGGGGGTGGATGTGGAGGCAGCAAATGAGAGTCTCCGGTACCTGTCCGCCGAAGACCGGATCCGATGGGCTGTTGGAACCTACGGGCAGAGCGCGGTTCTGCTGAGCAGCATGCAAAAGACGGCCTCGGTGCTGATGCACATGTTCTACCGGATGGAGCTGAGCAACGAAATCCTATTCGTGGACACGGGATTCCACTTCAGGGAAACCCTGCAACTCCGCGATGTATTCATGCGCTGCTACGGCTTGAACATCGTCACGCTCTACCCCGAGCTGACGCCCGAGCAGCAGGAGAAGCGCTGCGGCAAGAAGCTCTATCTGGATCTGGAGGGCCAGAAGGCGTGTTGTCGGATGCGAAAGACCGACCCGTATGTGGCCCACATGACCCAAAATGCTCGGAGACTCACCATAGTGGGCCTTCGCCGCTCGGAGGGCGGGCGGCGCAACGGAGCCGGTTTCCTGGCGGCCGACCCGCGGATCGGGGGGCATGTGCTGCACCCGATCTACGACTGGAGCGACGATCAGATCGACGCCTATCTCGACGAGAACCAAGTACCCGTACACCCGCTCCACGAGCAGGCCTATCCCAGCATCGGCT
>JASLMQ010000656.1 GCA_030746455.1 Candidatus Latescibacterota bacterium | reverse complement strand
ACCCAGCCGGGTGTTGCCGTTCCCCGATGCCAGCACACCCAGCTTCTCCATCTGCTCGATATGGTTCAGGTAGGCCTCGGTGACCCGCTCGAGCGCTGCGTGCACCCACTCGGGTCGCTCGACCAGGTCCACGAACATCTGCTCGATGGTCCGCCACTTCATGAACATGTCCGTGGGCTGGAACCAGAAGAAGTCCGACCCGCGCTTTTCCACCCGAAGCGTGCCGTCATAGAGATCGCACAACCGACTGTATCGACGTTCCGTCTCCTCCTGATCCACGGTCAGCTCGATGTCCGTCCGGATCTTGTCGATCTCGGCCTCCTCGGCGATCACCGGGCGGAATGCATACGCCCCCGACCGATCCTCCGGCCTGTCGAGGTCGCTGTCGATGCCGAAGCACGTGGACATGTTAGCACCCCGAACGACGATCGGACAGGTGACGATGTCGTCCACCACCCGGTCGTCCTGGAAGTGTTCCCAGCAGTAGATCTGCTGGCGCAGGTTCTGTTCCTGCTGGCGGAAGAATGGATCGGTCGTCTCGAGCTCATCGGGAGGAATCAGCTCTTCCCAGATGTTCCAGGCAATCGCCTGCACGTGGATCAACGGCCGTACGCGCTCAAGGCGATTCAAGCGTGTCCAGAGCTCACGTCTCTCGTCGTTCACGGGATCGCTCGCAATCTGGGCCACGCGCTTCGCCAGATCTCGGATAGTGCTTCTGTCCGTCTCGGTGAAACCCATGTCTCTGCCTCCCGGTCCCATTGGGCCCTACTCCATCAACCCGCACTCCGTGCAGACACGGCGCAGCTCCTCGCGCTGCGCCGGTGTACATTCCGCCAACGGCGGACGCATCTTGCCGCCCGGGAGGCCCACCATCTCCTGCAGGGCCTTCACGCACGCCCAGTAGCGTCCGGTTTCCTTGGTCACGGCCAGGTAGGGCAGGTCCTTCTGGTTCACGATCTTGACCGCCTCGTCGCGCCGGCCCTCCACGAGGTGATTGTAGAATTCGATCTCCCATTTCGGCCAGATGTTCCCAAGCCCTGTCAGGAAGCAGGGGGAGCCGAACTCGTGGCCCCACAGGTAGTAGTTCATGCCCGCGCTGCCCATCGTGGCCACCTTGCCTTTGAGCAGCTCGCTGTGCCGCCGGTAGAATGGGAAGTCTCCCGAAGCATCCTTGAATCCCGCCGCGTTCCCGTTGCACGAATCCACCAGGTCCAGCATCAGCTCCGGTTGGGCGATGATGTCGTGCACCTGCCACATCACCGCGCCGCTGAAGTAGATGACAATGCCGATCTCGATGGCGGAGGTAACGACATCGTAGTGATGCTGGAGCATCGGGAACCCGCCCCCGTTGGTCCCCGCGAGCGGCGGGGTGAGCATGGCGCCGGAGGCGCCCAGCTGCTCGGCGGCCTTCGTGTGCTCGATGCACCTCAGCGAGGCCATGTCCGACACCCCCGCGATCACGGTCATCGAGCTGCCCTGGGCCGTATCGATCACCGCCCTCTGAACCGCCCGGCGTTCCTCGTCGGTCAGCGCACCGAACTCTCCCGTGCTCCCCGTCACGATGGCGGTGGGCACACTCTCCTGCACGTAGAACTCCGTGAGCCGCCGCATGGCATCCAGGTCGATCGACCCATCGTCACTGAAGTGCGTGGTCATCGCCACCACGGGCCCCTGCAGCTTCGCTCTCAGCTCCTCCGGCGTCGTCATGCTGCTATGCTCCTTCCCCGTCCAGCACAGTCAGTGCTCTCCCCCAGCCTTGGTTCCCTTTTCGCGTCTTTCGGTGCGCCAGGATAAGCCTGGCTGATCTAATGAACTGCAAAGTGTTCATCCTGCCAATTGCTCGTACAGCAGGTAGCGGA
>JASLMQ010000655.1 GCA_030746455.1 Candidatus Latescibacterota bacterium | reverse complement strand
GAGTTCACCTTGTCCATCGACGAAAAGACGAGCTTCATTCCGTAGGTCGGCGCGGAAGTGGGAAGCCCTCGAGGGGGACGAGCACATTCGGCAGAAGGCAGAACGCATGCCGCCGATCCCAGGATGCGCGACCGCTGGCCGGTCGATGGTCCGGATCGGCGGTGAGATTGCTGCGCTTCTCGTCTCACGTCTCACTTCTCACGTCTGACCCGAAAGGGGACGACTCAGAGAGATCGGGATATCCGTACAGAGGAGCATCACATGATCCCGCTTGTAGGCAGCATTTGCTATGGTCCATTGGAGGTCTACCAGCTCCCTCGCTTCTGGTGGAAGGTCCTCCTCCGTGAGGCGGGGCTTCTGGACGAGGAGTATCCCGACTGCAGCGGCGGCCTGGATCAGTCGGTGCTCACGGTCCTCGGCCTGGACAAGGAAACCACGCTGTCGTACCTGCGCGAGGCCATGCCCGCCTACCTCGAGTTCGAGGCCTGGGTGCTCGAGCAGAAGGGGGGCGCCCTGGACCGCGAGCCCGTGGAGCGATGGAACGAGGCCGTCAGGATCCGCACGCACACCAGGCCGGAGAAGATCAAGGAAACCTACACCGACATCGGCTTCGGGGACGACGTGGAGATCAGCTCCGCCGTCATCCTGAACAGCCTGCAGGACTGGCAGCTCTTCCACAAGCGCGACCTCGACGCGGACTACTCCTCGCTCGGGGGTCGCGTGATCCCCCTCATCTCGTCCCTGGACTACGGCCCGCTCGAGGTCTGCCAGCTTCCCAGGACCTGGCTCAAAGTCGTCCTCAAGGCCCGTGACCTGCTCCATCCCGACTACCCCGACTGCGGCGGCGGTCTGGATGCGAAGGTCCTCGCGACTCTCGGACTCGACCAGGAAGCCACGCTGGCCCATCTTCGGGACGGGACGCCCTCCTACCTCGATTTCGAGGGATGGGTCCTCGACCAGTGCGGTGGATCGCTCGATCGGGCTGCGGTCGGCGAGTGGAACCTCTATATCCGCGCGCGTGTTCATCAGCCGGAGATCGTGGGGAGGATCCACGCCACCATTGGGCTCGAGAATGACGGTTCGCTGACCTCGGCGGTGGTCCTCAACCACATCGAAGACTGGCATTTGGCACACGCCGATCTGATGGCCAACCGGTCGAGGTGAACAGATAGGCTCAGGTTCGCTCATGAGAGAGAGGCGAAGCCCTTGCGGGCTTCGCCTCTCTGTACTTCCTCCGTGCCAGCAGCTCGATCTACATACTCACGGCCCCCGCCCGCTCGGCCTCTTCCACAAAGAACCACACGTCATCCGGCTCCACCGTATCGTGAATCAGCATCACCAGCCTGCAGGCCCCATACTCCACGGCCCGAGCGATCTGCCGCCTCATCTCTTCTCGGCCCTCCAGCACGTGGACCGCCTGGACCTCCCACTGCCAGGGAGTCCTACTCAGGTGTGCGTGTAGGATCGATGGATCGATCCCGGGGGCGTGACTGGGGTCGTAATGGTCGACCCCGAACGCTTCGATCAGCGGCAGGTGGTCCGTCCTCACGTTCTCCACGTGCAGGTAGCGGGTGCCACCGTTCCCAAGAGCCCTGGAGTAGTACCGCTCCCAGTAGGGGGTGACGAACGTCTTCCAGTGGTCCGGAGACAGCAGGCTGGCGAGATCGTCCACGATGCTCGCGCTCGTGCCCCGTAGGGGCTCATCGTTGACCCGCCGTGTAAACCGATCGAATGCCACCATCGAGTCCACAACCAGCTCAAGTATCCGGTGGGCCTGCTCCGGATGGACGATCAGCCCTTCGTGGAAGGCACGATCGAGCAACAGGGAGGCCGTGGTGACGGGTCCTTCTTTGCCCAGGCTTCGGCGCACTGGTTCTCCCAGCAGACGCTCCATCTCCGCACCGAACTCGAGGTAGCGGGCGATCCAGAAGCAGTCGTCGAAGGCCATCGGCCGCTCGAGCCGATCGATCGCCTCGCCGAGCGACTCGACCTGGATCGACCTGCAGTTGGGCTCACCATCGTCCTCGGGGAAGACCAGATGTGCGCCCAGACACGTCAGGTGGAGATAGCTGATACCTGGAACCTGAGGCGTGGGAATTTGGGTCTGGGGAGGGAAGTGCCGCCGGATGGCGTCGGGGCCCTTTCGGTAGAGACGGGCAGCCGCCTCGGGCCGCGTATAGGCATCGACCAGCCTCGTGTTCGTCCATCGGCACAGGGTCGGGAAGTAGGCCCTCACGACGTATCGAGTCTGAGTGATCGGCATGGCCTCACTGGCCCGGAGATCTCTTCGTTCTTCCTCTGTGATCTCTGTGTCTCTGTGGTCTAGCTCTCTGCGGATTGGGGCTAACCCCAATGCGACAAAACGCAACCACCGATGAACACAGATCAACACTGATAGGGAGGCGTCAGAGCCCTGCGGTTCCAGGCCAGGACGGGGCCTGAGCACGGGCGGCCAACGGCCGACAGAGCAGAGGAGTCACCTCA